>WTIQ01000239.1 GCA_011525185.1 Paracoccaceae bacterium
GTCTATGGCATGGCGGAGGGGGACTTTATGCGAGGGTTTCTTAAAATCACCCGCCGCGACGGGACCGTTTATGCCGATCACGATTACAAGATCAACGAAACCGCACAGCAAGGTCACTATGGCGCGGATCGTATGATGGTTACCGATATTATCTCGTATCTGAAAGGAGATCGCAAAACGCTTCCTGTAAATATCGTTGATGCCCTACAAGCAGGCATAGCAGCGCTTGCCATTGATCAAGCGCGCCGCAGTTCGAAACTTATCGACCTCACACCAATCTGGAAAGAATTTGATGCTGTTCTTTCGCAAGAATGAGAAACACGACATGAGCCTAAACCACGCATACGGTCATCATATGGCAACTGAAATTTCTCAGGCGCGAGAGGTATTCGTCAAACGGCTGACCTCTGATATTGCGCTTGACCCTCTACCTCAGGCGTGGAACCGCGTTTATACGATTGCGCGTGGATCATCTGATGCAGTTGCAACCATCCTATCCTATGAATGGATGCGCGTTCTTAATCTCCCCATGACCTCACTACCCCCTTCCATCTTTTCTTTGGGTAGCGGTATTCAAATGGACAAGGCACTTTGCCTCGTCATCTCGCAATCAGGATCGAGCCATGATCTTGTGAGCTCTACAAAAGGGGCAGTAGAGCGAGGAGCCCATGTGCTTGCCTTAACAAATCAAGAAGCCTCGCCTGTAGAAGAGCACGCTCATCAAACGCTCCCAATTCTTGCAGGTCCAGAAGTTGCCGTGCCAGCCACAAAAACAGTCATCGCCTCAATTGCAGCGGGACTTGCCATTTTGGGCCAGCTTGCTCCTGAGTATAGAGACACATTTTACCCAGCAATACAGGCCTTTGAGCGGTTAAAGGAACGGCTTCACCCTCGGTTTGACAAGACCTACAAGGTGCTGAAAGAGGCCGAACATGTCTATGTAATAGGGCGCGGTGCTGGCTATGGCGCGGCACAAGAAGTTGCGCTCAAACTGAAAGAGTGCTGTTCGCTGCATGCTGAGGCCTACTCCGCCTCCGAAGTTTTGCACGGTCCGCTTCAGCTCGCAAAAAAACCCTTGAGTGTTCTGATTTTGGACACTGGTGAAGTGTGTGCTGAACAAAGTTTGGAGCATGTGGAGCAACGGTTACGCGCTGCAAAAGTCAATGTCGTACGTATGACGCCCAGTTTAGCAGATCTAAGCTCACTCTCCCCTGCGGCTGCGGCAGCGGTTCTTTTGTATTTGATGTACCCAATTATTCGGCGTCTCTCTCTGGATGCTCATCTTAACCCAGACAGGCCAGACTTGCTCTCTAAAGTGACGTTTACGAAATGATACGGCCCGACCTTGCAAAGCAGTATGTGACCTGGCGCGAAATTATGGCTCAACCTCGCCTATGGTCACATTGGGCAAAGGCGTTTGACGTCGCGCAGCTGCGCGATTGGCTACATTCGCTCGCCTTTGATGAGGTCTGGTTTTGCGGGGCGGGCACCTCTGCGTTTATCGGGGATATCCTTGTCGCTGGACTTGGGGATCAGTCCATCTGGCCGCTAAGGTCTATTCCTTCGACAGATCTAGTAGCGCGACCCAAGCATTTTTTGAATGGATCAAAACAGCCATTGGTGGTAAATTTCGGGCGCTCTGGAAACAGCGCCGAAAGTCTTGGAACATTGGACGCTCTGGAGGTCCTTGCCCCAAAAGCTCCACGCCTCAATATCACCTGCAATCCAGATGGCGCACTTGCAACGCGCAAAAGCGAGGGGCCTCACCACACGATTGTTCTACCTGAAGAGACCCATGACGCGGGCTTTGCCATGACGTCCAGTTTTACAACGATGTTTTTGACTGCGCTCTCCATTTTTGATCCAAAATTTGATATGATAAAAGGCGCTGCTGCTTTGTCAGAGGCATTTGAGCAGGCTCTTCCAGCGATGGTTAAATCCGCACATGCCTCCACGCCCGATCGGGTTGTTTTCCTAGGTGCGGGCGCTTTGAGCTATGCGGCGCGCGAAGCGGCACTTAAGACGCTCGAATTATCGGCAGGTCAAATCCCAGTGCTCTGGGACAGCCCGCTAGGATTTCGTCATGGGCCAAAGTCTTTCGTCACGGATGAGACACTTATTGTCATCTTCTTATCCTGCGAGGCTCATGCGCGGCTCTACGATCTGGACCTTGTATCTGAATTAGATTCACAATTTCCAAACAGCCATATCCTTACAGTTGGTGAAGCAGGGATGATCAATTTAACGGGTCTTTCAAGCGATCTTGAACAAGCCATTTTATGCGTCGCGTTTGCACAAGTGGCTTCAGTTCTATGGTCAGACCAACTGGGAATGGCGGTTGACAATCCCTTTGAGGGTCAAGGCACGTTGACCCGTGTTGTCGCCGATGTACGACTTCATGGGGTCCGCTCATGATCGCAGCAGGTATCGATCTCGGGGGGAGCAAACTTGAAGCGCAGATATTCAATGCAGAATGGACCTGCGTTGATCGTTTGCGCGTAAAAACCCCAACGACCTATGATAGCTTGTTGCAAACGCTCCAAGAGGCAATTGACTGGATTGAGGGGCAAGACGGGAATATTCCTATAGGCATTGGCTCTGCAGGCCTTATTGTTCCGCAAACAGGAATTGCTTTGACGGCAAACTTACCAGCGACGGGCAAATCTTTTCCAAAAGACATTGCCGAGAGGGCGGGTCGTTCGATCACCTATGTCAATGACTGTCGCGCCTTTGCCCTGTCCGAAGCTATTTTTGGCAGCGGTCGCAAGTATGATGTCGTGATGGGGATGATTTTAGGCACTGGCGTGGGTGGCGGTGGAGTGATCAACGGCCACTTGCTCAAAAACAGGGCTGGTCTGGGTGGCGAGTTTGGCCATATCCAAGCTCCAGCATCACTGGTCCAAGCACATAATTTACCTATCCTTCCCTGCGGCTGCGGGCGTTTGGGATGTATCGAAACATTGGTTTCTGGACCTGGCTTGACGCGCATTTCCGAAGCGGTACTTGGATCACCACTCTCACCGCAAGAGGTTGATTTAAAACGACATAATGATGAAGCTGTTGCTGGGATCTTTGACATTTGGTGCAACCTTGTTGCTGAACTTTGCCTCAGTATTGATTACATCCTCAATCCCGATGTGATTATCCTCGGGGGCGGTCTCTCCAAAATCAAAGACGTAGATCATGCAATCTCACAGGCGCTCCGAAACCGACAATTCGACGGATTTGACGGGCCAGAGATAAAACTGGCACAGGGAGGCGATGCCAGTGGCGTAAGGGGAGCCGCCTATGCGGCATGGCAAGAAAGTCAGCGCCATGCATAAAGTTATCGCAGATATGATCGCACCCTATTTCCTTTCCAAGCAACAAGGACGGGAATAAATGAAAAGGCTCGATGATATCCTTCTTGAACCTGACCTGATCTTTGACGGCGCAGAGCTTCGAAGCGATTGCTTCCTTAGTGTCTCAGCGCACCAAAAATGCCAGCTCATTCCAAAATCTCAGAGCAGCCCTAGCGCAAAGATCACACCCCTTCGCGGTATTGTCGCGCCAGGATTCATTGACCTTCAAGTCAATGGCGGCGGCGGCGTTTTGTTTAACGAAACCCCTGACCTAAAGGGTATCAAAAGAATTTTAGAGGCCCACCGATCCCTTGGCACCACCGCTATCATGCCAACGGTCATTACGGATCGACCAGAGGTCTTGGAACAGGCTGTTGAGACTGCCATAGCCGCCAAAGACGAACAGGGGGTCCTTGGTCTTCACATAGAAGGGCCTCATATCTCGCCAGAGCGGCGCGGGACACATGCCCTTTCCTATGTCCGCCCCTTTGATCCAGCAACCCTTGCCCATATAAAATCTTTGCGCGATGCCGATGTGACCGTCATGATCACAGTGGCACCCGAAATCGTCCCCGCTAAGACAATTGCACAGATGGTGGAGATGGGAGCAATCGTGTCGCTTGGACATAGCAATGCGACCGCAGAGATTGCAAAAAATGCGCTCGAGCATGGGGCGCAGGCGTTCACCCATCTGCATAACGCGATGCCCCCCATGATGAACCGTGCCCCTGGCATTGTGGCCGCCGCGCTGAACTCGGATTCCTACACGGGGCTCATCGGGGACGGGTATCATGTGGATGATGAAATGATCAAACTGACACTAAATGCGCGCCCAAAAGCGGATCGCGTATTTATCGTTTCCGACGCGATGCCGACTTTGGCTGGACCACCTGAATTCACACTTTATGGACAAAAAGTAGCGTTGAAAGATGGACGTTTACTCAACAGCGAAGGCGGTCTTGCCGGGGCGCATATTTCGATGTCACAAACAGTGCAGCGCTTTGTGAACGCGCTAGACATTGACCCCGTGCCTGTCCTCAAAATGGCCTCCACAGTGCCAGCGTGCCTTATTGAACGAACAGAGCTGAGCGAGATCGAAGGGCTTGATGCCGGCCAAGTCATCGTATTGAAAGAAAATTTCTCATTTAATCAATTACTTACAGAATTTCTCACCGCCTAATTTTTCAAAATGCCCTCCAAGGCAACGCCCGAGTCGCGTTAATTGAGATCAGATATCGAAACAAGAGTGTACTAGATTTACCGGAGACCCGCGCGATCGGTGTAAAAGAGGCATTTCATAAGCGCGCGTTTGATATCGCGGAAACCCCCGCCCAATTGGTTTATTTTCATCCACAATTCGGTCTAAAGAACAAATTTGTTTCAACAAAAACCACTCATAAACAACGCCGCTTTAAATAATTAATTTTTTTATTTACACCCTAGAATTTAGCGCATATGTCTATAACCAATAGTTTGTACATATATTATTTCGGATATTCTTTTGGAATTATCATTTGCGGATTTGGTATCTAGACGTGTGCTCGAATTACTAAGATTTGAATGACCGATTTAATGAAAAACAGTTGGGAGATAGGATGCGGGATATTGTAGAAACATGTGATGTCACCAGAAATGAAGCTGGTGGACTGCAAGAAAATTTAAATGCCACTGAGGGTAACGATGACCTGACAATCGTTACAACCGAGAATGGGCTAGGCACGACACTCTTTGCTCTAGGCGGTGATGACACAATAACCGATTACTCTAGTGGTGGATCCAACATTTACGGTGGGGAGGGAAATGATGTCATTGTTCAATCTGCCGCAGGCTGGAATGGCTCTCTCCTGTCGGGAGGATCAGGTAATGACGATATAACTGGTGG
>WTIQ01000064.1 GCA_011525185.1 Paracoccaceae bacterium
TCGTGGCCCCGCTCGGTGCAGTCCCGGCCTCCGGGGAAATGCAGCTTGGCCAGTTCGCCCACTTGGTGGCCGCCATCGGCAAGCGCCTGCATGAACGGGTCCGCCTCATTGGCGTTGTGGTACTGGTCCTTGTCCAGCGCGTACTCCAACCGGGTGGGGCACGCTAGGGCAATCTTGAATCGGGATTTCGTCAGGTAGTCCAACAGCAAGGAATGGACTCAATGATATGCGATTCGGGGGGAGGGGAGAAGCCCCCTTGAGTAAATTGTCTCCATGAAATTCCATTTGCATTTCTCCGGCTTCTGGGAAGACGAAGCCAAAATGGCGTCCATCACGGAGCGCCTGACGAACCTGCTGGGCGAGCCCTCGGCCAGTCGGGCGATCGACGGTGAGGACCTCGTTCTGACTTTCGAGGGATGCGATCCCCAGGATGGGTACATGCTCGACGATGTCAAACTCATGGCCCGCGAGGAGGAGCTCTACGTGATGCTGTACGATGAAGCGCGGAAGACCATCCGCAAGGGCTACTGGTATGATGAAGGGGCCGATTGGATGGAGCAGGACCACGGCGACGGCTTCTGGGCGGAAGCGGTCGCGAAATACCTCGGTTGATGTCGGACGTCCGGCACGCCATTCAAGTCGGTGAGGGTTGGCAAGGGTTCATTGGGCCCCGCGCGCTCCGCATTCACCTCGCCCACACCATGGCCGATCGGGAGGGCGTCCTGCCCAAGGCGCATTACCTCGTGGTCTGCGGCTATGCCGGAGGCGGAGTCCAGGAGGATTGGACCTTCCGGGTGATCCGCCACGATGCCCGAACCGCGGAGGTCTGCTGGGGCCCCTCTTTTTCTGGGTTCTGGGATGGGTGTGTCCGAATCGGGCCGGAGGGTGCCGAGTCTGTGGACGTGCCGGAATTGGATGCCGGGGATGAGGATGCCCTGCGTGTCCATTTGCGTGAGCGGCGCGAAGATGTCTGGCTGACCTATGCCGAGGACGAGGATGTCTTTCTGCCCGGTTCGGCTGCGGCGGATGCCCTCGGTGAGGCGCTGTTCGTGGACATGGGCGTGGCCTTCGAAATCGTCGAGCTCGCCCAACAGGCGCATTGGCCCTTCTCGGTCTCCTGGTGATCAGGGGATCTGGTCGATCCAGGCCTTGAAGGCGGGCGGCTCGATGCGGTGCCCTTCGTCGACCCATGTGGCGGTGACGGAGAACCCGTTGCGCTCCAGCCACTCTGCTGCCTGGTGCGGGTCAATGAGGTCGTCCTGGCGGCCGAACAACACGTGAACCTCGGGCCGATGGGCCCCCAACCCTTCCGGGAAAGTCGGCTCGATGGTCCGGCCGATGACGGCGGGGTTGACCAACCAGGCGGGGGTTCCCGTGTGGCTGGCGAGCAGGGTGGCCATCCACCCGCCCATGCTGGACCCGACAAACGCGTCGCGCGGCGTGGTGAGCGCTTCCGTCCACGCAGCGCGGACACTCTCCGGATCGCGGTAGACGATGGTCGGGGCGTGGAGATCCCAACCGAGGCTGGCGAGGTGGCCGCCCTTGCGGCCGGGCCCATCGCTCTCGAGCCCGTGGAAGAAGCAGACGTTCATGGGGCCAAGCTAACCCGGACGATGGGCATCTTATCTTGGGATTCCTGCCATGTTCCACGCTTGTCCCAATCCCGATTGTGCGGTCCACCAGGCCGGAGGCCTGTTTCCCGAAGCGATGCCCTGCGTCCTCTGCGGGACGCCGCTCGCAGCGGCGCGCATTGTGGTGGACCCGGTGTCGTCTTCCGGCGGCGCCCGGACCGAGGAGGAGAAGGCCATCGTCGAGGGGTACCCCTATGTGATGGCCCTGCCGTACAGCCGGATGTTGCAGGAGCCCGATGGGCGCAACCGGTTGGAGCTGTTGGCCTACACTTTGCAGAACGCGCTCAAGTACATGGGCCTGCTGGTGGTGGGCGAATACCATGCGTCGGACCTGCGTCTGCCCAAGCTCAACGACCTCTTCCGCCAGAACCTCTACCAGCCGAGCTTCGGCAATTGGAATGCCTTCCTGCGCGAGGGCATCAGTGCGCTGGAGGCGGAGGGGCACACTTGGCGGTTTCCGGAAATCGGGGAGGCCTACCGAAAGGTGGAGACGGCGAAGAAGGCCAAGAAATACCCTACGGAGACGGCCTACACCGACGACCAGGGGCTGCAGGCCTTCCGCAAGGTGGATGGGACCGCGATCGGGACCCTCATCAACTTCCGCAACAAGTACCTCGGCCACGGCGTGCCCCTGAACCGGGAGCAATGCGCCGATCTCTACGCGCGGCACAAACCCATCCTCGATGACTTCCTCCAGGCGCTGGCGTTTGCGCCGGACCTGACCCTCGTCCGGGCAGAGCGGACACACCTCTTCCGGCTCACGGGCACGGCGCCCGAGGAGGTGGATGGCCGCCAGCCGACGGCGGCGGAACGCGAAAAGGTCTGGGTGGAGCACAGCGATGGCCGCCGCATGGAGCTCATGCCGTTCTTCAGCCTGCCCGGCCAGGTGGCCGGGGTCGGAGCGGAATCCGGGGTCCTCGTTTACGAGCAGTTCACCGGCGGCAAGCGCCTCGTTTTCCATGGTCCGGACAGCAGCCACGGTGAGTCCGTGGGCGAGGTGCTCGAACGCCTCAAATCCATGATCCGCCTCAAGGAGGAGGAGCCGCCCATTCCCGCCGAGGGCATGACCGAAGCCGTCTTCTCCCAACGCCTCACGCAGTGGAACGAAGCGGTGATGGCCGGTCTTCACCGGGAACGGAAGGTCATTCCCAACCTCTACCAGCCGCGTGCCGAGGCCGAACAGGAGCTCAAGGGGTGGACCGGAGCGCAGGCGCCGCTGCTGGTCATCGCGGCGGAGGCCGGAAGTGGAAAGACCAACCTGCTGGCCGAAATGGCCCGGCAGTACAGCGAACTCGAATTGCCCACCCTGCTCATCCGGGCGGCGCGGATGGAATCGCCGGACCTCGAGGAGGTGTTGCGCGGGGTGCTCAACGTCGAGGCCGATGTGGACGTGGCGGCCTTGCCGGTGCTGGACCGTCCTGTGGATGCGCCCCTCATGATCCTTGTCGATGGAGGCAACGAGCACGCCGAGCCCGATGTCCTGATGGACCGCCTGCTGGCCTTCCTCGACCGCACGCCGGCCGGCGTCAAGGTGGTGCTGTCCTGGCGGGTGGACACGCCGGCGGCCCTGCCGGTGCTCGACGAACAGCAGGCCCGGTTGGTCTATCCGGCGGCCCAGCGCGAAGGCGACCACATCCTCGCCAAGTCGGCCCTGAGGCTGGGGGCCCTCGATCGCCAGGAGATCGAAGGGGCGTGGGACCGCTACCTCGCCCATCCGTCCAAGGCGTACCGCCCGCAGTTCGATTTCCAGAAGCTCGTGGAGGTGGACCGCCCGCTGACCGAGCAGTTCGCCAACCCGCTCCTGCTGCGCATGTTCATGGAGCTCTTCCACCAGCGCGGACTCAAGCACAAGCCCAAGGGCATGGCTGATATCTGGGCCCTGTGGTGGCGCGACCAGCGCACCCGGGAGCGGGAAGCCGGTTTCCTGGAGGCGTTTGCTACCCTGCTGATGGAGGCGAGGGAGTCCAAGGTGCCCCTCGATGCGCTATTTGACCACGCTGCCCTCGGTCCGGAGGTCCGCAACATCCAGGTGGATAGCGCCTATCAACAGCTGCTGCGGCGCGGGGTGTTGAGCCAATCATTTGCCGGGGAGGAACTCGAAGTGGGCTTCACGATGGAGGCTGCCTGGTTCTTCGTCCTCGGCGAGATCGCCGGGCGAGAGGAATGGACGGCGGAGAAGGTGGCCGAACGGCTGGCCGAATCCCCGCGCTGGCGGGCACCGCTGCAGTCCATGGTCCGCGCCCGGGTGGGCCGAGGTGGGCTCGACTTGCTCTGCGACTGCATCGACCACGAAGGCGTGCCCGACGAATTCAGTGCCGAGGCGCTCGCCCAGGCCTTCATGCTCCGCCGCCCTGAGGAGGTCATCGAGGCGCTCTTGGCGGACGCTACGGCCAGCGACTGGGAGGTCATCCGCATGGGGGTGAACTGGTTGTCGGGAAGCCAAAAGTTGGTTCAAGCAGCGGCTGTTTCAGAAGCACTGCTCGCCCACATCGAAGGTGCGCCGGTCGGACCTGAATTGTTCGAGACCATGTACACGCGGCTGTCGTTGGAGGGGCGAAAGCAGTTGGTGGGCATGCTGGAAGCTCAATTGGAGGGGTTGGACAGGGCTGTGGACTGGCAATGTGCTGCAGATGTGTTCAGCAGTGCGGGTGAGTATGCCAAGGCAGAATCGTGCCAGCGCAAGGCTGTGGACCAGTTCCGCGCCGAGAAGGGCGAGGGGAGCAATGAAGTCATTGAAGCCTTGCATGATCTGGCGGCCATCCTGAGCAAAGTGGGCCAGTACGAGGAGGCGTTGGCGATGAGCCTTGAGGTGCTGGAGAATCGGCGAGCGGCATTGGGGAACGAGGGAATCGGGATTGCCCATTTCGTGTATCGGGTGGGGTGGATCCTCAATCTCATGGACCGAAGAGCGGAGTCTTTGCCCTACCTCGAGGAATGTCTTCATTTGGAGCAGAAATTCCTCGGGGAACAGCACAAGGACACGGCGTATTCCTATGCTGCCCTCTCGTCCGCGCACAGGGGGCTCGGTCACTTGGAAGAGGCCATGGAGTATGCGCTCAGAGGCCATGCCATTGAAGAGCGCCTTTTGCCTCCGGGGGCGTCGTCATTGGGGCCGAATCACTACAACATGGGCCGCATCTGCTTGGACATGGGGCGTTTCGACGAGGCGCTCACACAGTTCAAGCAGGCGGAGGCCATTTTCCATGCCAACCTCGGGGAGCTCCACCGGAATACACTGCGCAACAACACCTACATGGGGCAGGCCATGATTGGATGCGGTCTTCTCGATGAAGCGCGTCTGTTGCTCGAGCGGACCCTCCAAGCCCAACGTTCGGGCGAATGTCCGCCCCATTGGCTCGAGGAGACCGAAGCCGCATTGGCTCGCACCTGAGCCCGATGGCGTCCCCTCAGGGTGTGCCGAAGTCGAACGGGAGGAGGTAGAGTGCAGCGGAGGTGCTTGCGTTGGCGGTGCCGGCGATGGTCATTCCCGTGACGACGCATTCGTGACCCATCACCTTGACCCGTTGCTCGAGCAGATCGTGGTACGCGGTGTAGGGCATGTATTTCTGGATCGGGAA
>WTIQ01000245.1 GCA_011525185.1 Paracoccaceae bacterium
AGATCAAGCGGCTGTGTCACATCTGCGACGATCAGGTTACGATATACCGCCTTGGACTTGGCCACCTCTAACATGTCTTGCGAGACATCTACACCGTCAATCTCGCATGTTTGCCTCTGAACGAGAGCCTCTCCCGCCAAACCAGTCCCTGCCCCTACATCCAACACGGGTCCGCGCCCACCCATATTGCAAAAGGCATCGACAACATGAAAATGGAGAATATAGGCCATATCTTTGGCAAAGCCGCTATCGTAATCCTTGGCCCAATTGGCATAGAGCCGGCGATTGTCCTCCACAGAGGTAAGCGCATAGGCGGACTTGAGGTCAGGTTTTGGATCAGACATGACATTATGTGAGCAAGTTTTCTGCCTGCGCGCAACTGATTTCTTAAAACGACTTGATCTCTCATAAGGACCAAGTGCAGATAGCCCTATGAAACGTCATCTACTCATCTTTGGCTACGGCTATACGGCACGGGCCCTTTCGACACATCTCTTGAGCAAGGGATGGAGCATTACAGGCACCACACGGTCAGCTGAAAAAGCAGACACAATGCAAAAGGCAGGAATAGAGCCTATTTTATGGACCGATCCTGACGAAAGGGTCCAAAGCGCCCTGTCGCGCGCAACGGCCATTTTGTTTTCGATCGGACCAGATCAAACGGGTGATCCTGTATTCAAGCGGTTTCAAGACGATATTGCACGCTCCGCCAACCATTTGACCTGGGCGGGTTATTTATCAACTACGGGTGTCTATGGAAATTTTGACGGCGCTTGGGTGGATGAAACCACACCCCTCACACCAACGACGCAACGGGGGCTGGCACGCAAACTTGCTGAAGAGCAATGGCAGTCGATCTCTGATCTTCCTCTCCACATCTTTCGCCTTGCTGGGATTTATGGCCCGACGCGGGGACCTTTTTCAAAAGTACGCTCAGGACAAGCACGGCGGATCATAAAAGAGGGCCAATATTTTAGCCGCATCCACGTTGAGGATATCACAACCATCCTCGCAGCCTCTCTTGAAAACCCAAACAGGGGCAATGCCTATAATCTATGTGACGACGATCCTGCCCCGCCCCAAGATGTGATTGGCTATGCGGCCGAGCTTCTTGACCTTCCCTTGCCCCCGATTGTGAGATTTGAAGACGCTGAACTCAGCCCAATGGCGCGCAGTTTCTATGCCGAAAATAAAAGAGTGAGTAACAAAAAAGCCAAACAAGAGTTTGGGATAACACTTAAATACCCAAGCTATCGACAAGGCTTGCAAGCGCTGCTTGAGGCAGAGGGGTCAAGTTAAACTGGTCTTACATGTCAAATTCCACAGCACGCCCATGCAATGCACTTTCTTGAGCTGCAAGCCCCATGACAACGGCCTTATACCCATCTTCTAGGCTCACCTCGACATCCTGTGCATTGCCCTTTACCACGTCTAAGAATTTTTCGTGCTGGTAAAAGGTGGCCCCGTTGTGATCTCCAGCAGCCAACAGATGCGGATCGACTGCAACGGTTTGTGTCATTGACCCTTTTGGGGAGCGGGGGCTTTTGATGATTTTGGGCTCAGGCGCGGGCCCTTGATGCGCGGGCCAAAACCGACCGGGGCCTGGTACTTTGGCCTCAATTTTCCCCTTTGCTCCCACAGCGCTTAGCTCTTCCTGATATTCAGAGCCTTCGGCAAACATAGAGAGCTCAAGCATCGCGCGCGACCCATTTTCAAAGTCAACAATCACATAGGCATTGTCCAAAATATCAGAGCGCTGACCATTATAGACTTCGTCCAGATGGTTCACGTCCTGCCCAGCGCTTGCCATGATCCTAATCGGTTCAGATTTCATAATCAGGCGCATCAAATCAAAGAAATGACAGCATTTTTCAACCAAAGTGCCACCAGAATTTTTGTTAAACCGATTCCAATCTCCGACTTTTCGCAAAAATGGAAGGCGATGCTCGCGGATTGTAAGCATCTTAATTCCCCCTGTAACGGCATCAGCCTGCTCAATAAAAGAGGCGATAGGCGGCATGTAGCGATACTCCATCGCGACCCAAACAGGCGCTTTGTAGTTCTTTGCGAACTTTAGCATGTGCTCGGTGTCATCGGCGCTTGTAAAAAGCGGTTTTTCCACAAGAATAGGCACAGATTGCTGCTCTGCAATGGTCTGCAGTTGGTCAAGATGACAGTGATTTGGACTTGCGATAACCAGACAATCCAGATCCTTGCGGCGCAAGAGATCATCAAGGCTCGAACTCATGTCAGCCTGAGGGGCAATGGACTGAGCGGCGCGCGCCATTGCCGCATTAGGCTCATAAATCGCGCACACTTGGGTCTCGGGCAGCAAGGCAATATTGTGCAAATGCTCCTGCCCCATCATACCACAGCCAATAATTCCGTACCGTATCATCTCAACTCCCACTTAGAGATCAAGGCATTCGTCTCAAAACTGAGTAATAGAGAGAATGATGGTGCGAAACAATCCATGGCTTCGACCCTTTTGCAGAGTGCCAAAAAATGCACATCGGCTGAAAAGTGATCCGCAATTGATCATCCCTCATAGAGGTGCTAGTCAAGAACCATAATAGCGCTAACAGCGGGGCCATTTCATGAGCATTGTACCGATTACATCACCCGATCTGAGCGCCAGTGAAGTCTCGTGGTTTTCAGCGCTCTGCTCAGACGATTACCGGTTTCTAGGCGTGCCTGATGGCACTTTACGCTCCAGTTGGGAGCATTGCCTTGACATCGTCCAAACCGCGGAAAAGCAAGGCTTTCGCAATATTCTATGCCCCTCCTCCTATCAGGTCGGACAAGATACGCTGAGCTTTGTCGCAGGCTGTGCGCCGATCACTGAGCGCATTAATCTTCTGGCCGCTGTGCGTTGTGGCGAAATGCAACCCATAATGCTCGCCCGCACCATTGCAACGCTTGATCATATGCTCAAGGGACGGTTAACGATAAACATCATCAGCTCAGATTTCCCAGGCCAAAAGGAGCCCAGCCCCTATCGATACCAAAGATCGCGGGAGGTTGTTGAAATTCTGAAACAAGCATGGAGCCAAGATCACATCAATTTTCAGGGCGAAGTTTATACCTTTGAAAACCTAACAACCGCCCCTGCAAAACCCTATCAAACCAATGGCCCGCTTCTCTATTTTGGGGGGTATTCACTAGATGCACTTGAGCTCTGCGGGCAGCATTGTGACGTCTATTTGATGTGGCCTGAAACCGAGGACGCCTTGGCCCAGCGCATGCAGGACGTAAATGCCGTTGCTGAACGCCATAATCGCACGTTAGACTATGGTTTGCGGGTCCATATGATTGTACGCGATAGCGAAGCAGAAGCCCGCGAATATGCAGACTTTATCGTTTCAAAGCTGGATGACGAATATGGCGCAATGATCCGCGAACGCGCGCTTGATTCCACTTCACTAGGAGTGTCTCATCAGGCCAAAAACCGCGAATTGGCGGATAAGTATGGTTATGTAGAGCCAAATCTATGGACTGGCGTAGGCCGTGCACGTTCGGGCTGTGGAGCAGCACTTGTCGGGTCGGCCGATCAGGTTTTAACGAAAATTGAACAGTATAAAAAAATGGGCATACGCGCCTTTATTTTTTCTGGTTACCCGCATATTGAAGAGGCCGAATATTTTGGTCGGCTTGTTTTGCCCCATTTAGAGACCTGTTCTTTGCCACATGAATACGGTCGTATCCCCAAGACAACCCCAATGACGCCCCTTGGCGCTGGAGAGAGAACATAATGGAACGGATCAAAATTTCTGACACTGTGGATTTTAGTCGCCTAATTTATGGAATGTGGCGGCTTGCCGATGATGAAAATACCTCACCAGATCATGTTGAGGCCAAAATTCAAAGCTGTCTGGATCAGGGGATCACAACCTTTGACCAAGCAGATATTTATGGTGGATACACAGCAGAAGCGGTTATGGGCGCAGCCCTTAAGGCAAATCCGAGCCTTAGGCAAAACATGGAGATTGTCACCAAATGTGATATTGTGGTAGATGCTGGCCGTCATACGGGCGCGCGGGTCAAGCATTATGACACGTCACGCCAACATATCCATGCCAGCGTTGATGCCTCGCTCTCTGACATGAGCATTGATTATATTGACGTCTTGCTGGTGCATCGCCCAGATCCGTTCATGGATCACCATGAAACAGGCGCGGCTCTGGATGAATTGGTGGCAAATGGAAAGGTACGCGCCATCGGAGTTTCAAATTTCCGCCCTTGGGACTGGGAGCTTTTGCAATCAGCAATGAAGACCCCGCTTATCACCAATCAGATTGAGCTTAGCCTAAAACACAGCGACCCTTTTACAAACGGTGATGTAGCGTTTCATCAAAAACAGGGGAATGTGCTTATGGCTTGGTCGCCTCTGGGCGGTGGAGATTTGATGACACAAAAAAGTACCCTTGGTGATTTATTAGACCGCTTTGCAGCCCGCGACGGTGTAGATCGCGCAGCCGTTGCAACGGCCTTTTTGCTGGCGCATCCTGCGCAGATTTGTCCCGTGTTAGGGACGAATAACATCTCTCGCATTGCATCAATTTCAGACGCATTAAAGGTCGAATTGGATCGGCAAGATTGGTTTGAGCTTTATGAAGCGGCCCGCGGAGAGCCCGTCGCCTAGACGATTTGAGCATTATGGACACTGACTTTATACCTGATGAAACCAACGGGCGGCTTTTGCGTGATGCCTTTAGCAAATTTGCCTCTGGCGTGACAGTCGTGACCGCCATGTCAGAAGAGGGACCCGTTGGCATCACGGCCAATAGCTTTTCTTCGCTCTCAATTGATCCCCCTTTGGTGATCTGGTCGCCCTCCGTTGGCTCACGCCGCTTTCCCTATTTTGAGAACGCTGAATATTTTGCAATTCACGTCCTTGCCGCGGATCAGGAGGAGATTTGTTTTGATTTCGCCAAATCCCCCTTCGCCTTTGAAGCGCTAGAGCCAGAGTTTAACGCCCAGAACGTCCCTTTGCTGAAGGGGTGTTTGGCGCGGTTTGAATGTCGAAAGCATGCCGTTCACCCAGGCGGTGATCACGTCATTGTGGTCGGCCAGATTGAGCGCGTCTCCATGCAAGATGGGGCTGCACTGGCCTTTTTCTCGGGCCAATTTCGCGCCTTAGATCCCAATTAAGCCCAGTCAGGGAGCGCTGCATAACGCAGC
>WTIQ01000059.1 GCA_011525185.1 Paracoccaceae bacterium
GGATTGGGAAAGCGAATGTTGTGGGGGCAAGTGCCCGCGACATAATTTCGCTTCGCCGCGAAACGCTTGGCTACGTCAGCCAGTTCTTGCACTTTGTCCCGTGCGTGTAGACACGTGATGTAGTTGCTGAACCTTTGATGGCTTTGGGTGTCGATCCTTCCATAGCACGACAGAGGGCAGAAAACATTCTGTCATTGCTGAACATTCCCGAAAGGCTATGGAATCTTTCACCCACGACCTTTTCCGGAGGTGAGCAGCAACGGGTAAATATCGCGCGTGGGTTTGTTTATGAATATCCTGCAATTCTTTTGGATGAACCAACAGCAAGTCTGGATGCGGTGAACCGCTCTGTCGTTCTTGAGTTGATTGAACGTGCAAAATCACGCGGGGCGGCAATTGTTGGGATCTTTCATGATGAGTCTGCACGAGCTCAGGTTTGTGACCGCGAAATTGATGTCAGTGCCTTTGCACCTCAGGTGAATTAAGCCATGCAAGGACGAATGATCGCCATCGTTGGACCTTCTGGTGTTGGGAAGGATACGGTAATGGCCGCTTTGCAGGCATCACGATCAGATCGTTCGCTTGTCAAGCGCCATATCACACGTTCCCCAGATCCCATTGGCGAAGATCACTATGCTCTGTCAAATGAAGAATTTTGCATAGCACTTGATCAGCAAATATTTGTTCTGGCGTGGTAGGCACACGGGTTGTCGTATGGCGTTTCACATGAGGCTGTTCAGAAGCTCAAAAATGGGCAAGACATGTTAATCAATTTGTCGCGAGACGTTTTAGAAGAAGCTGATCGTGTTTTTGATCGTTTGATTGTGATCAATCTCACTGCGCCAAAAGATGTTTTACTGAGCCGGCTGGAAAAACGTGGGCGCGAACCGATCAAGGACATCAAAGCTAGGCTTGAGCACCAGGTGGCACCTTTGCCAAAATCTTTACAGATTTATGAGGTGCCGAACGACCATCATATTTCTGAGACACTCTCAGAAATCGAAAACATTCTTTTCAAAGAAAGCCAAAATTATGAACGCAATTTTGCCTGAAACCGTTCTGATTAACGGTCAACTTGTGCTGGAAAACGAAGTGGTTCGGGGCAACTTGGTGTTGCGCGACGGTGTGATAGCAGAAATAGACACGTCTCCCTCTCGCATCGCGAATGCCCACGACTGTGAAGGAAGCTATATCGCACCGGGACTGATAGAATTGCACACAGACAACCTTGAACGTCATTTGGAGCCACGTCCCGGCGTAGCATGGCCCGATGAAGCGGCAGCCATCGCACATGATGCAGAATTGGCAGGCTGTGGAATCACCACAGTTTTTGACGCAATGCGTGTCGGCTCTGTTCCATCAGGGACGAGCCGCTATGACGCTTATGCGAGACGAATGGTAGATGTCATGCTCTCTTTGAAGGCAGAAGACCGTCTGAAGATTTCACATTTCATTCACCTGCGGGCAGAAGTCTGTTCAGAAACTTTGGCCGAAGAATTAGCCACCTTTGGGCCAGATGACCGCATCGGCATTGTCAGCCTGATGGATCACACACCAGGTCAACGCCAATTTCGCGATATAAATAAATTGAAAGCCTACGTTACGGGCAAGAAAAACCTTGATGATGCTGGATTTCAGGCGCATGTGCAAATGCTGATGGATCTGCGCACCCGCAACGGTGACATGCAC
The DNA here is from genome assembly GCA_011525185.1 of Paracoccaceae bacterium. Classification (GTDB taxonomy): domain Bacteria; phylum Pseudomonadota; class Alphaproteobacteria; order Rhodobacterales; family Rhodobacteraceae; genus LFER01. Next base: position 1,690 of record WTIQ01000059.1, read on the forward strand.
GAAACACTGACCTGCACCGAAGCAGAGAGGCTTTGCGCAGTGCTAGCCAGCCATGACGATACAACAGAAGAGCATGTGCAAACATCCGCGCTGCGCGGAGTGAAAGTTGCCGAATTCCCCACAACTGTGGAAGCTGCAGCGGCTTGTCGAAAACATGGAATCGCCATCATGATGGGTGCGCCAAACCTAATTCGTGGTGGTTCTCATTCTGGCAATGTTTCTGCACTGGAACTGGCAGAATTGGATTTATTGGATATTGTGTCATCAGATTACGTGCCTGCGGCGCTTTTTCAATCAGTTCTTTTGTTGGCAGAACTCTGGGGAGATTTACCCAAAGCCATGCGCACGGTGACATCCAAACCCGCCAAAGCCGCAGGTCTGACAGATCGTGGACAAATCGCGATCGGAAAACGAGCGGATCTGACAGTTTTCCGGAAAACTGAAAATTTTGGTCACATGCAAATGGTCTTATGTCGCGGCAAGGGAATTTTTTCACCAAAGTTGCAACCCTACAAAATCAATATTGGTCAATCTGTTTTTTGACTCTCTGCGTACTTCTTTTTGATCTTGCATGGAGGGTATGAAACACTTTTAGGATAGAGTGAATGCGTTGACCAACACGAGAACAATAATGGAAGCTGTACGGAAAATTCGTCAGGATCGCATTGTCTTTTGCGAGATAGCCCGCAACCGTCCAAGATAAAGCGCCCAACCCATGCGTAACGATATTACCCGGTTCAATATTCAAGTTAATCAACAAACGCTCTCTGCAAACCTGCGGATATGTTATTCACATCAACGCACTAAAGAAAGACTAATCCATGCCCCGTATTGCTATTAACGGTCTAGGCCGGATCGGAAAACTCGTCCTGCGCGATCTCATCGACACCGGTGTGGACGGCGACATTGTGCTGTTGAACGATTCCGTCGGAGACGCTGAACAACACGCACTGCTAATGGAGTTCGACTCCGTCCATGGCCGCTGGGGCACACCCGTGGTTGCGGCGGACAGTGCACTCGACTTGAACGGGCAGCGCATCCGTCTGATGCATGAAAAAACAATTGAGGCCCTACCTTTGGCCGAGCTAGGCGTCGACCTAGTGATCGACTGTACGGGCGTGTTCAAGACCGGAGCCAAGATTGCGCCCTACTATGCCAGCGGAGTGAAAAAGGTCGTCGTTTCCGCGCCGGTAAAGGACGGCAGCGCGCTAAATCTCGTCTATGGAGTTAATCACGATCTTTATGACGGCTCACAGAGGCTCATTACGGCTGCTTCCTGTACCACAAATTGCCTTGCACCAATAGTGAAGGTAATCCATGAAAACCTCATTATCAGGCATGGCTCAATCACTACGATCCATGACGTCACCAACACTCAAACTCTCGTCGACCGGCCTGCCAAGGACATGCGCCGCGCTAGGTCTGCTCTGATGAATTTGATTCCAACTACCACGGGAAGTGCAACAGCGATCACGCTCATTTATCCCGAACTGAAGGGGCGCTTGAACGGTCACGCAGTGCGCGTGCCACTCTTGAACGCCTCGCTGACCGATTGCGTCTTTGAAGTTGAGCAGGCCACCAACGCTGAGGAGGTTAATGGACTGTTCAAGGCTGCCGCGGAAGGGCCAATGAAAGGCATTCTAGGTTTTGAAACAAGGCCACTCGTGTCCTGCGATTATACTAACGATCCACGCTCATCAATCATCGATGGGCCGTCCACCATGGTGATCAATGGCACACAAGTGAAGATCTACGCTTGGTATGACAACGAATGGGGCTATGCCTGCCGTCTAGCCGATATCGCCCGCATGGTCGCGAGGTCGATGTGAGCCATATGACAGGTTCCCCAAACCCGTTGCGTTCCTATGCAGCGGTGACGGCTGCTTATTGGGCCTTCATGCTTTCGGATGGCGCGCTGCGCATGCTGGTGTTGTTGCATTTCAACTCTTTGGGATTTTCTCCATTGCAATTGGCTTGGTTGTTCCTGCTCTACGAAGTCGCTGGTATTGTGACAAACCTTGCTGCAGGCTGGCTTGCAGCGCGGTTTGGACTGACGGCAACACTCTATGGCGGGTTGGCCCTGCAGATTGGAGCTCTTGCTGCGCTAACGCAGCTCAACCCAGCATGGTCTATTGGTGCATCAGTCGCCTTCGTCATGGCCGTGCAGGGTGTATCAGGCGTGGCCAAGGACTTGGCTAAGATGTCTTCAAAATCAGCAGTCAAGCTCTTAGCGCCCTCTGAAGATGGAGGGCTGTTCCGTTGGGTCGCAGCGCTGACGGGTTCGAAGAACGCTGTAAAAGGTCTCGGCTTCTTTCTTGGGGCCGCACTTCTGGGTCTTGCCGGGTTCAAGGCGGCGGTCTGGAGCATGGCCGCAGTTCTGGCCATAATCTTGATCGCGGTCGTGTTGTTCCTGCCCGCAGGTCTTCCCGGTCGGATAAAACCTGAAGAAAGCTGGGCAGGTTGGCGGTCGAAAGACATTCGCGTGAACCGCCTGTCGCTGGCGCGGATGTTTCTTTTCGGTGCGCGGGATGTTTGGTTCGTCGTGGGTATTCCGGTCTATTTCCAGGCGGTGCTTTCAGATGGAACCGCCGAAGGGCGGCGCGAGGCCTTCTTTCTCGTCGGTGGTTTCATGGCGCTATGGATCATCGCCTATGGAATGGTGCAGGGCTTCGCGCCGCGTCTACTCGGCCAGAAGGGCCAGCCCGAGGCCGAAACCGTCCGCAAGACGGTATTGTGGTCTGGACTGCTTGTGCCAGTACCTTTCGCACTGGCGGTGGCGGCTTGGACTGCGGTGGAAACTGAATTCTGGTTTACGGTCCTGCTAGTCGCCGGCCTCCTTTTATTCGGCTTCATTTTCGCAGTGAACTCGGCGGTTCATTCCTATCTGATCCTTGCCTTTGGAGCCGCTGACCGGATCACCCGCGACGTGGGCTTCTATTACATGGCCAATGCTACGGGCCGGCTGATCGGCACATTGCTGTCGGGGCTGAGCTTCCAGCTCGGCGGCCTACCGCTATGCCTTGCGACTGCAGGGGCAATGGCTCTGGCCAACTGGTTTGCAGCCCGGCGTCTCAGGAACGTCTGAAACCGTAAAGAGGGTCCAACACGCCGGTAAAGCAACCCTTATTATGCCCGGCGGCGGGATAACAGCAGGAACTGTTACCCAAATCTCCAAGGCTTCAGGGGTACATGACAGTTCTCGCAGTTAGTTATGCTCAAATATCGTGATTTAAAAATTAATAGTGCCGATTACAGCTCGCTGTACTATGTGAAAATACCTCGCTCACACACAAAGACACCGGACGCGCACGGGCGCGCGCGCGTTGCATACTTTGGATCCTTAAACAAGTAGCGGTTAACGTAAAATAACGTAACTTCACCATCTTTTGTCTGGCTCTATGTCTGGCTGATAAAAACAAAAGGCTCAGCGTTTTTCCGCTAAGCCCTTGATATTAGTGGTGAGCCGTGCAGGATTCGAAC
>WTIQ01000021.1 GCA_011525185.1 Paracoccaceae bacterium
TATGTCTATTTACGGGATCGTATTCTTGAAGCATTGGGCGTCGCTCATCTAGCCAGTTAACCACGCCGTCCTGTGCGCTTTGTTCAAACCCATCTGCATCTCTAATGACAACCGCAATTACCTCATCCGCAGTTGTTACTGTGAAGTGTGTATTTTGGGTCTCTGTCTTTCCCATTTTCAATTACATCAGCCAAAAATTGTTCGTAATGTTCTGGCTTCGGCTTAAAGCGAATTATGCTTAATTTTTTGGTCATTTTTTTACTCCTGCTTAATTACAAAGGTTGATGCGATGCCTTCTTCTGCGCGAACAGATACGATTTTACCTTCATGGTCTTTCATAGATTTTTTTCGCTGTTCTGTTGCACGGTCATAACTTTCCTTACTCGGATAGACAGAAGTGAGAGATGCCGTTGTTGGGCCAGTCCGTAGGAAGACTAAACATAATGCGTCTGGAAAATTTTTAGGCCCGTTTACAGTGTAGGCTTTTTCAAGTTCGTCAGCGATGTCTTCAGACGCATACTCGATATAGTTCATACGTGTGTAACTCATTGCGACGGTTCCTTTCAAAGGTTTCACAGGAAATATGTGCTGACAGCGAAGTGAAAAAAACATTTTCATATTTTAGCTTATCGCTGTTTAGGTCAGCATTTGTGCTTTCATAGAGCTTTCACCGTTCATCTGGTAAAAGCTTAAAGATGTGGTGCTTCATGCCCATCTTTGATGCCATATCTCTCACAAACTTCATGTGTTCTGTGAGTCTTTCTTCGTCATTGATTTGAGCAAGTATCACTGCGCTATTCACACCGCTTTTGCCCACATGCTCTGGTCCCCACCATTCGGCGCGTTTCGCCAGATTTTCTGGTGCTGTGTACATTGCGTGCCATGCTTCATAAGTCATGTCACCCAAATCAATATAAAAAGCGTAATTCATACGGTTCTCCTATTTACATCAATCCAGATTAGAAAATGTCCCAGATCACCTGCAGTTGCGTTATCGCCAGTGAGCCAAAAATTAATGTTACTACTCCCTTGAACAGTCCCCATGGTGCATTCAAAAACTTGCTACCAAAATTCGTTGCAGCTTCTTCTTCATCCATATCATCTGCATTTGCTTTGAGGTCATCCATACAATCAAAAGAATTGATCATGACGAAAATGAACGTACCAACGATCATGGCGGTCATCGCCCAGCCCATCTTTCCACCACTTGAGTGCAACATGAATATGGTGGCCAAGTTACTTAATATCCCAAGCGTGAAGCCCCAATACAAATCTCTCCCACGCATTTGGCCGTAACGTTGTCTGCGATCACGATCGGCGGCTGTGTTCATTTTGCCTGTCATAAATTTTCTCCCTGTTGGCTCGTGCAGATAGCGTAAAGAAATACAAATCGCTCTCCAGTACAGAAAGTGTACTGGCGTGTGAGAGTGGCGCGATAGACGACCTTAAATACCTGCGCTTGCTACCATCGGCCCCGCTTCTGCCTTGAGCAGAGTTGCTCCAAAGGTATCTGACCCTTCAGAACGTATCTCAGCTATGCGTTGAGATGCGGCGATGAAAGTCGCTTCATCAGGATATACGGCAATAATACTCACCGTCGTATCACTTGTCTGAACTTCAAAACATTGCGTCGCGCCTAATGATTTTATCATGGGCATGAAATGGTTTTGCATTGTTTCGTACATATCGTTAGTAATTTCTGGCGCTTCCCAGTGTGACATGCTTACGTGCATCTTTGCCTCCTTTTACTTCAAAGTTAAGACCGTAGGATAATTGATAAACGCTTCGTCAGTGATTGGTGTGAACGTACCAGTTTCCACTATTGCCCCAGCTTCCGCTCTCAAACGTGTTAGTTCTTCATCTTCGCTGAAACTCTTAAGATGTGCTTCACTCTCAAAATGAATGACTGTGTGAAGCATGCTGTCATCATCTCTTTGCGTTCCAGCAAAGACAAAAGTCATTCCGTGCTCTTTCATCTTATCACCCACGGAATGCACCATGTCCTTCCACGCTTGGAAGCCTTTAGATAAACGTATTGTCGTTACTACAAGCATCGTTGTCCTCTCCAAATGGTATGCTGCAAATTTTACATCGCCGTACTTTGAACCTTGATTATGGTTCTGAGATTTACATCAAGTGCATTATAAATTTTTGCAGCAACTGGGTTGCTGGCGATGGCATCATATGTCGCTTCAATTTCTGACATGGACGGGTAGGTGACACCCAACAAGAAATCACCAGCATTGTTGCCTGTCATTATTCTGGCAAACCTGAACGTTTGCGCCCCAGTTTCAGCAAACATAGGAGATGCTTCTGCCATCAAACCCATTAATTCTGGTTGTGAGATGTGCGATTTACCGCGGGTCAAAATCACGTATTTTCTTTGTGGGTTAGTTGGTGCATCAAACGGAACGTCGCAAAACTTGGCTATGTTGCGCATTTTGACAGTTAATCCTGTACCCATAATTGAGCTATAGGTATTTGATTTGGCAAATGCGTCCATGACATCTGCGAAATCATTAAGCGTATTAAAAAATTGTTGGAAAACCACGCTTCCCGCGGTGTTCCCTGTCATAATTGTGCCAACACTGGCACGTGCTGATCCAGCCGCCTTGGACTCCTCAGCAAGAGTTGCACCCAATGAAACAGCTTCTGATAGCTTATTTGCTGGTACTGCGCCTACCGTGTTGACGTAGAAATTTTCTGCCATTTGTCTTCTCCTTGATGTTCGATACAGCAAGGTTAACAAAAGCAATCAGCACAACCAGTACAGAAACTGTACCTTTGCTCCGATGGAACCGAGCGAGGTAAGTAGGGCTGCTTATTGTGCCCATTTAAGAGAGTGTGTGACCAACGCGACTATGCTGTGGGCTGGTCACACCAAATTCACTTATTTTACTTTATCAATTGGTTGGTGTGAAAGTGTATACACTTGATGTTGCGCTTGGATTGTTTTGAGTGACGCCAATCCACTTAGCGCCGATGGACGCTGACCAATTTCCAGTACCAGCGATTAAGACTGGCATGACTGTGCCATCTGGCTGAAATGTGCCGTTAAACAAAGCTATTTCTCCATTTGGGTCAACAGCTTGGCATGTAACTGAGCCGCCTATCGGTTGCTCTTGACCTGCTGCAAATCCTAGAAACCAATTGCAGGTTGCATTGATTGCTGGTGGAAAGCCCTCTGGCGGATTGTCGTATATCCAAACATCGTTTGTCGTGTTTTGAACGTGCATGCCTTAGGTGCCTTGCATGACGTTAGTATTTACTGTGATGCCAGTTCCGACACCACCAAATGCTGAATGCCCTCCTGCTAATGCGAAAGTAGGTGCACAAATAATCGCTGCTGATAACAATATATTTTTCGCCGTTGACACGATTGTCTCCTTTTCATTGGTAAAGAAAGACTATCCAGCGTTGTCACGTATCCTAGTACAGAAAGTGTACTTCATTAGCCTAAACTTTTATCTCATGTTGATAGCTATCTGCCGCGTCGTCGCGGATGGATGCTGGGGGACTTCTCCTCTCCAGTGAGAAATGTTCCTCAAACTGGGAGAGGCAAGAGGCACTTCCTGTTATCAACTCCTTGTCTCTCCCAATTTTCTAAGTTTTATGCGCAGTGAGGTTTGCACGAATGTGCAGCTACCAGATCAAAAAATACTTTGGTTCAGGAATTCACCTCCGATAGAAAGTGATAAGCGGCCTGAAGAAGCCCAAAAGAGCGCAGAAAAGGAGCTTGACATTGAGCTGTTTATTGAACCGCTAAAAATGTAAGTATCGTTTCTACATCCGCGTTGTCCTATGCTTCGGCCCACTTATAAAAATCATTGCTGGCTTCTTTTATTTATTCAAAAAATATAATTCGTCAGGGCTACCGTTGTCTTCGTTCCAGTGTATTATTTCACCTGTCGACAGCCACGCGACTTATTTGTTGGTGTCTGATACATTATAAGTATAACCGGCTTATAATCTTTGATTTTAGCAAGACCCCATTCGAAGACTTAGTCTGCCAGAGCTGGTTTAGCATTATTCGTGTAAACCTCTTTGAATTTTTGAAAATTTAAAACTTTGGTCGGGTCAAATGGACATACGACAAAAATATTCATTTTTGCCTCCATCATTTGTCGGTGGTTATTTCAGCTTTTTGGGCGTGCTGCTAAGATTTAAGGTTAATAATGAATTAAATTCTACAATGTTTTGCCCAGTATTCTCCGTCCCAGTAAATGTCAAAACTATATTGCATGTCGTCTTTGACGACAAAATGATGGACGGTTTTGCCGCTTAGGCCACCATCTGCAGTACATGTGCAAAAGACGACGACGTCGGTTTCGTTGGCGACAACTTTATCAATTGCTGGCACAAATCCAGGCCAAGCATCATTAAGTTTGCTCAATACGCCTTCAAGGAAGGCTGGAAAGCCGTGATAGGTACCGCCAAGAGCATGTTCGGCATGGAATGTGTAGGTACATTCAGGATGATTTAATTTGGCTAAGGCTTCCATGTCGCCCGCACCAAATGCTTGATATGCGGACATTACTACTTCTTCGGCAGTCATTTGTTGTTCTCCCTGTTGGTTGGGGTTGTTCACTTTATTGGCGTAGCACCAGTTTCTGTACGCCAGAGCAGACCGTCCTTTTTGCGTGAAACCCAAAGGAGTGCCTCTTTGTCACCAGAAGCATAAGTATTAAAAGAATGGGTGACTAGAATATCATCATTTTCGTAAATACAACGCACGTCTTCACGCGTTATGGACTTTACGAGTTTTGCCCATTCTTGTGGATCAGCAGCTCCTTTACGGTGGATTTTGCCTGAAGAGTGCATGAGAAATTCCCAATCATCATGCAAACACTCACGCCATAAATTTACATCACCTTCATCTTGCGCCTTCTTCATTTTTTCAAAAAGCATGTTTTCTCCCATTGTTGCTAGTGAATACAAATCATCTACACTGCCAAATTGATCTACTTGCAGCCATTAGGAACAGTTGGGCTTTTACTATACGCCCAACTCTACCTATCGATATTGATCGCGAACAAATCGTTGGTCGTTACACGATGCCCGCTATTTTGGTGATAGATCGCATATCGATGTCTATTCCCGCGGATAATTTTGCGAAGTTGGCATTACTTCCAAGCGCAGTGTAAGTGTTTTCAATTGATGAC
>WTIQ01000149.1 GCA_011525185.1 Paracoccaceae bacterium
GTCTTCTATAATATCCAAATATTGCATTATCTTGAGAATTTAACGCACCTGCCCACCAGGTGGGGGGGGGAAAGGTAGGCCGGCGCGGCCCAATGTTGCCACGGAGCAAGATCATTTTGTGATCTTGCTCTATTATGCAGTGATTTTTCCTTGATAAAACGGGGAATTAGACGCTCTGTGAAGCATCCCAAAGAGGTCACGCGGATCGTCGGGATCTGCGAGTAAGTCGAGTTCCGTGTAATGCCCCGTTCGCTCTAGCTGGTCATAAAGATAGCGCAGAGCAGAAAAGTCCTCAGTGGCAAAGCCGACACTGTCAAAAAGAGTGATTTGATCCACTGAAGCCCGCCCCTCAGCCTCGCCTGTAAAAACTTGCCACAGCTCGGTGACGGGATGTGCCGCGTCTAATTGTTGGATTTCACCTTCAATCCGCGTTTGCGCCGTATATTCCACAAAGATGCTAGAGCGGTGTAATATATCCTTGTGTATTTCGGTTTTCCCAGGGCAGTCCCCGCCAATGGCATTAATATGTACCCCACAACCGACCATGTTATCGCTCAAAATTGTCGCGTATTGCTTGTCGGCCGTACAGGTCGTGATGATCTCTGCCCCTGCAATGGCCTCCCCTGCAGACGGACAAGCAATAACTTCTAGACCCCTCATTGATAGATTATAGCGCGCCTTCTCAGTTGCTTTGTGGTCAATATCAAAGAGGCGCACCTTCTTGATGCCGAGGATCTCCGCAAAAGCAAGCGCCTGAAATTCGCATTGAGCCCCATTTCCGATCATAGCCATCGTCTTGGCGCCCTTTGGCGCGAGATATTTCGCCGCAAGTGCCGATGTTGCTGCCGTGCGCAGCGCCGTTAGGAGCGTCATTTCCGAGAGCAAAATTGGGTAGCCCGTCTCAACCCGCGCCAGCAGTCCAAAGGCAGTCACAGTCTGAAACCCGCGTGCCATATTGGCAGGATGGCCATTTACATATTTAAAGCCATAGGTCTCCCCGTCACTTGTGGGCATGAGTTCGATCACACCTTCAGTGGAATGGGCGGCCACTCTCTCGCGCTTGTCAAAACTGTGCCACCGCTTAAAGTCGGCTTCTATATACCCTGCAATGTCACGGATCACCTGTTGGAGGCCGATTGTGTTGACGATCTTCATCATATGTTCGACGCTCACAAATGGCACAAGTGCCAAGGGCGAGGGACTAGACGTCATAAGAGGGCTCTGTGGCATATTTGCGCTCCGTTCTTTAGCGTGAGGGGGATCAAAAGCTCTGCGTTGGATACTCAAGGACGCTTCGCCCCATCAAACTTGCGCAGAGATCAACCATAAGTCGCGCGGTGCGACCCCGTTCATCGAGATAGGGATTAAGCTCGACAAGATCGAGCGAGGTGACAAGCCCGCTCTCGTAAAGCAGCTCCATAATAAGATGAGCTTCACGAACGGTTGCACCACCTGGCACCGTTGTGCCCACGGCTGGCGCAATTTGAGGGTCAAGAAAATCCACATCAAGGCTCAGATGAAGCGCGCCATTTTCGTTTTTCACACGCTCCAAAAAGGCACGAAGCGGGCGGACAATACCAAACTCATCAATGGCACGCATGTCATGAACCGCAATCTCGGAGGAGGACAAATGTTCCTTTTCGGCGGGATCAACAGAGCGAATACCCATCATGCAAATATTACGCGCTTGAACGGGATGATCGAGCGTTGGGAAAACACCCTTAAAGTCGGGAAGGCCCGTGAAATAGGCGACAGGCGTTCCGTGAAGATTGCCCGATTGCGTGGTTCGCAGCGTGTGAATATCTGGATGAGCATCCAGCCACAGCACGAATCGCGGTCGGCCTGTTTTCTCGGCATGGCGGCTCACCCCCGGGACCGTCCCGATCGAGAGACTATGATCACCGCCAAGAAAAATCGGAAAATCACCCGCCTGCATACTCGTATATGCCATATCTTTGAGACTGTCTGACCATGCAATCGTGTCACCAAGCCCGTGAATTGAGTCATTTGGATGATGGGCTTCGTGACATAAACGTGGCTCCAAGTTTCCATGATCTTGAACCTTCAAACCAAGCCCTTCAAGCGTGGTTTTCAACCCTGCGCTCCGATAGGAATCTGGCCCCATCAGACAGCCCGCCTGACGTGTACCGCTTTCTACGGGCACACCAAATAAACTGCATGCAAATGTCACAGCGTTTCCTCCCAAAAAAAACTTGGAGAGATCATAAGCAAAAGAAAATTGAGCAAATAGTTGTAATTTTGATCAAAATGATCTAAAAAAAATCACTTTGTAAAATTAATTTGACAAAATGACAGAACAGATTGAACTTACACATACGGATCGAAAACTTTTGCTTGCGCTTAAGAAGGATTCGCGCGCCTCGGTGACCACCCTGTCTGGTGAAATCGGTGTGGCGCGTGCCACCATTCAAGCGAGCATTAAACGGCTCGTCGAGGCGGGCGTCATCCAACGCTTCACGATCGATATAGACCCTCTCAAAGAACGCGATTTGGTACGTGCGGTTATGAGTATCGAAGTGCAAGGCGTCATGACCTCAACCGTTATCCGCGCTTTAAAGCGTATGCCAGAAATCATCAGCCTTCATAGCACAAATGGCATATGGGATTTGGTGGCCCAAATTGAAACACCCGATTTGATGAGCTTTGATCTCCTCTTGCGACGTACCCGCGAGATTGAGGGTATTTTGAATACGCAAACCAGTATCTTGCTAAACGCGGTCTAAAGCCTGTCGTGTTCAATCAGGTGTGATTTAGACGTTCTAGAGACCTCTGCACAAAGCCGTTATCACCAAAATACCGCGTCATAATAGAGAACAATATCAAAAACGTCACGCTCTGTGGCCCCATCGGCCCGCGCCTGCCTGCTCCCTCAGCGCTTATTTCTGAATGGGAGCGACGTTATGCAGAGGTCTTTTCTTATTTATTAAGCCGTTTTCTATGCGACAGACGAAAAACGCACTCAATGAGATCGTCGTTCTTAGCCCCAAATGCACGCACTCTACCTAACCCCACCACATCCGTTTAAATAGATTGGACTTGAGCAGAAAATAATGCACGAGCGAGGCAACGACGTGCAGTAGAATGAGGATCAAAAGCACACCACGCAAGGCTTCATGGGCATTGCCAGCTCCTTCAGAGCCCTGAAACCACGCTGCACCGCCCGTGATAGGGAGCAGCAGTAGCAAAGCGTAAAAGCTCCAATGCACAACTGTAGATATCAATTTCAACACCACTGCGTCTTGTTTAGGATAAGGGGGAACCCCTTCGGTGACACGCACCCAAAGGCGCACCACAACCAAGAGAAAGACGACACCGCCAAAGACCAAATGCAATGGGATCAAGACGCTTTGAGTGAACTCTTTGCCCTCAAGACGGAGATCAAAGGCTTGGGCAATCGGTTCATGAAAGAGGAACTGAAATGCAACGAGAACGAAAATGATCCAATGCAACCAGATTTGTAAATTTGAATATTTTGTCATCACACACCCTTTCCCTATGACATCACTCACAAAACTACGGTAGCGCACCACTTCAAGGGCGTCCAGCACCCAGTTAGCGCTCCAGATACGCCGATGCACAAACGCATCAGCTGTCCATCTTAAGCGCCGAGATAAAGGCCTCTTGGGGAATATCGACTTTGCCGAACTGGCGCATTTTCTTTTTACCCGCTTTTTGTTTGTCCAAAAGCTTTCGCTTGCGGGTTGCGTCCCCCCCGTAACATTTGGCCGTCACATCTTTACGTAGCGCTGCCAATGTTTCACGGGCAATCACCTTGCCGCCAATGGCCGCTTGGATCGGGATTTTGAACATGTGGCGTGGAATGAGGTCCTTGAGCTTTTCGCACATGGCGCGTCCGCGCGTCTCGGCCCTGTCACGATGCACCATGATCGAAAGAGCATCCACGGGTTCGTCATTCACGAGAATGGACATTTTCACCAAATTATCCTGACGATATTCCGTCATCTGATAATCAAAGCTTGCGTATCCTTTGGTCACAGATTTCAGACGATCATAGAAGTCAAAGACCACTTCATTAAGCGGTAAGTCATAAACCACCATCGCCCGACTGCCCGCATAAGTCAGGTCAAGCTGAATACCGCGCCGATCCTGACAGAGCTTGAGCACATCCCCCAGATAGTCATCGGGCACCAGAATTGTGGCCTTGATCCGTGGCTCTTCAAGGTGATCGACTTTACTCAGGTCTGGCATATCGGCAGGATTATGTAATTCAATCTGTTCACCATCGCGCATATAGACATGATAAATCACCGAAGGGGCGGTCGTGATCAGCTCAATATTATACTCCCGCTCAATACGGTCGCGGATCACTTCGAGGTGCAACAGCCCGAGGAAACCGCAGCGAAAGCCAAAGCCAAGAGCCGCGGAGGTTTCCATTTCAAACGAAAACGAAGCATCGTTAAGCGCCAGTTTTTCAATGGCATCTCTGAGGTCTTCAAACTGTGCACTATCCACTGGAAACAAGCCACAAAAGACAACAGGCTGGCTGGGTTTAAATCCAGCAAGGGCTTCTGTTGCGCCCTTTTTCTCATGCGTTATGGTATCTCCGACGCGGGTATCGCGTACTTGTTTGATCGAAGCTGTGATAAATCCAATTTCACCTGGTCCCAGCGCATCGACATTTTGCATCTCTGGGCGAAAGACCCCGATGCGGTCCACAAAATGCACCGAACCGTTCGAGAGCATCTTGACCCGCTCTCCCTTTTTCAAGACGCCATCCATGATGCGCACAAGAACAACAACGCCCAAATAACTGTCGTACCAGCTATCCACGAGCATCGCTTTGAGAGGCGCCTGAGCATCCCCTGTCGGTGCAGGGAGCTTTGTCACAATGGCTTCAAGTGTCTCTTGAATGCCAACGCCTGTCTTGGCACTCACTTGAATAGCCTCGCTGGCGTCAATACCAATCACATCTTCGATCTGCTCGACCACACGCTCCCAATCGCTTGCAGGGACATCAATCTTGTTCAATACGGGAACGATTTCTTGAACGGCGTCAACCTCTTGACAGACATTGGCCAAGGTCTGCGCTTCGCCCCCTTGGGTGCTATCCACCACCAAAAGCGACCCTTCAACAGAGCGCATTGCGCGGCTGACCTCATGAGCAAAGTCCA
>WTIQ01000287.1:0-1441 GCA_011525185.1 Paracoccaceae bacterium
ACAAAAACGGCATCTAGTTGGTTTTTGTTTACGCTGATAACACGGCCGCGCGAGATGGAGTGATAGACCTCATGTCGCTTGATTGACAGTGTCCCATCCATCTAAAGAGCCAATGGAAAGCGCACCCACAAGGACGTGGGCGTTACATCTATAAATTCAACATCATCACAAAGTTCCGATTAATTCCTCGGAAGTGTGATTTCATGTTTTGGAAGGACTGGGACCCTATCATGGTGTCGACTGTAAAGCCGATGACGTGCTTCCGCGACCTCATCCAAGATAATTAATTCTGAAAGTTCTGCTTTTTCTTCTGGTGTTAAGGCAGATTTTAGCTTCATTACCCACGCGTTGTTTGGAATACGCGTGAAACAGTCCTTGCAAAAGGTGGAGATCCGATTGTGTCAAAAACGGGGCATGCCTTTATCAAAGCGACAATGCGCGAAAACGATGCGATCTATGGTGGCGAAATGTCTGCACATCACTATTTCCGGGATTTTGCCTATTGTGATAGCGGAATGATCCCTTGGCTCCTCATATGGGAACTCATATCAAAAACAGAGCAGTCGCTGGGTGAACTTTTAAAAGAGTGTCGTGAAAACTTTCCCTCAAGTGGTGAGCAAAACTTTAAAGTATCAGATGCAACGCTCTGCCTAAGTGAAGCAAAAGCACAGTATCAAGACAGTGCAGATAGTGTGGATGAGCTTGATGGTATTTCGATGGAATTCAAAGACTGGCGCTTTAATTTACGCAAATCAAATACAGAACCTCTTGTGCGTTTAAATGTTGAGACGCGTGGAAATAAAGATTTACTGGGTCAAAAGGCTCAGGAACTCATTGCTATGATCACAGGTACATAAAGCAATATTTTCGAGATGTTGCTCATAAAATGGTCAATATAAACCAGCCGGGTATGGATTCCCATATAACTTAGCTGCTTAAGTTGACAGCTACGGCCGTATTACTATGCTACTTTTTTGTGATACCTAAATATCTGACTTGATTTTAAACTGAGAGCGTAGCAAGCCGCATGGACAGTTTCATTGCAGTAACCATATCGAAATTGCCCTTTTGGGGAATTTCCTTTTCTGCAGCGCTCATTCTAGCATCGTTCACTCCAAGGCTGTACACAATATTGCATCGCAGAAACGATAACTCTGCAGTGCAAGCCGCGCATTCGAGACCGACCCTGAGACTTGGTGGCATAGCGTGTTTCCTAGCGATATTGTTTGAAAGTCTGACCGCCGATATGGGTGCTTCAATTGCATTCAATTTAGTCATAGCGGGGTCTCCTCTCTTCTTAGTTGGGTTGTTAGAGGACTTCGGGATACACATGTCTCCGAGTAAGCGAATGGGGGCAATTGGTATTTCGGTCCTGTTTGCAATTTATATCTTCCAGATCAGCATTAATCACGTTGGCGTTCCAGGCTTGGATTTCCTTCTG
>WTIQ01000287.1:1541-2708 GCA_011525185.1 Paracoccaceae bacterium
CTGTGTCATCGCCAACCTGAGATTTCGGCCTTTGCGGTTCTTTTAATATTCTTTTGGCCAGTTGCCGACACATGTCTTGCGATCTGGCGACGGGTTGCGCTGTCTACACCCCACGATCGACCAGATAGGCTCCATTATCATCAATTGGTGATGCGCTTTTTAGAAATCCGTATTTTGGGACGAAATTCTCGTGCGCGCTCTAACCCCATCGCGACGTTAGTCTTGATGCCACTGATTGCAGCACCTCAGATTATCGGTGTGATTTTCATAACGGATCATTTGTACGCAGTATTCGCAGTTTTGATATTTTCTGCCCTGTTTTTCGGCAGCTACGTGTTCGGGATGGAGTTGGCTAAGCGTGGGCATCGGAGAATTCCTGATAGTAATAAAGAAACACCTAGTGGTTCAGTTGCAGCAGAATAACGCTTGCAAGATGGATCTGCATCACTGATGGAAATGCGTCTTCAGACAACCACGAGTCTGATCGCCATGTGTTTATTTATGTCCCTCACGGCAGCTTTTAAACGCTTGAGGCACATTAATAGTATTTCGTGTTTGCGCTTAGGGTCCGCCATGCAGAATTTTTGCTCAGATGATTAGGCTTTGCATGACTTTCGTACAAACAAGTGTTGCTAGTACAGTTTGAAAGCAGACATTTAATTAGTGCGTAACGTGTATCAATTAAGGTTAATTCACAGATCGTGTGAACAAGCTAAACTTATGAATGTAACTGAGAGAAACAACGTTTGCACGAAAATCCCCATCAGTGGCAACTATACGCCCGAGGCCCAATGCAATACTATCTCTTTCGTTAAAATTAACACCCAGTTGCGTATTGAACTGCGTTACAAATCCGTTTCCAACGTTTGTGCCACCACCACCAGCCGCACCAGCAAGGCCTTCAAAATCGATGTAAAGCGTTTCTGTAATTGGTATATGAAAGCCCATACCAACCAAACCTGACATGTATGCGCCAGCCTTCCCTTGATATGCTGCAAAGCCTTGTCCCGACAAGTAGGCGGTATTGTTTAGGAAATAGTCAAGCTGAACGCCAAGATTATCGATGTTTAAATTCTGACTGTGATTACGCCAATTTGTGTCCGAATTGAGATATGTCTGGTTGCTAAACCGAAACCTAAAGTTCGACCGGTCAAAGCCTCGGACAGC
>WTIQ01000287.1:2808-5137 GCA_011525185.1 Paracoccaceae bacterium
ATGTCTGGTTGCTAAACCGAAACCTAAAGTTCGACCGGTCAAAGCCTCGGACAGCGTCTGTAGGCTCATTACTGGGCACTATTACTGGATTACCAAATCGATAGCCCACTTTCAGTGAGACGGCATCTGACTCGAATTCACCATCTGAAGCTTTTACTTCACCCAAAGCGAATTCCGTGAATAGTTTTTCGGATAGGTTTACTTTGATACCTGCTTGGGCGTCAAATATCACTCCACCGCCAGTCGCAACGCCACCGCCACCGGCAACACCGGCAGCTATGCCGAGCTTCAATTCAACGCGATCACTTAATCGAAAGCGTTGACCTCCTCCCGCAAGTATCTGCATATAACCATTACTTTGACCCTGCATTGCACCGTTGGCTTCTAACTTTACAAAGGAGTCTCGACGTACATAGTTTGCGAATTCAACACCAAGAAGCCCTATTGATTTGTGTTGGGGAGCGCCATTATCCCTGCGAACATGACCTGGGACAGCATATGCACGAATAACAGTAGAGAATTCGCGTTCTTTGAAGTTACTCACCTCGCCCTGCCTCACTTCAGAGGGATCTGTCCAACTGCGTCCATGCAGGGCATTAAACCCATGGCGATAACTGATGTAAGGTTGAGTGCTATCGATGGTACCGTTTGGAAATTTATAACGACTAACGCCAAGTCCGATATGGCCGTTATAGCCAGTCTTTATGCTAAGGCCTACATTGCCTCGGTACATCAGACCGCCACCAGAAAGTTGCAATCCTCCTCGTCCACCACCAGCCCCAATATGTAGCCCAGTCTCCACCGAGATATCTTCGTTGATTGGAAACGCGCGATCTGCCGACATTCCTAAGGTAATAAAACCACCTCGATTTCCGCTTGCAGCTCCAAACGCCTCGGGACCAACGAAAAAATTGGGCCTGAGTTCGTATAGCAACCCTCCTCCGACAAAGCCCATTTTCTCATTACCGGGCAATGAAAGCTCGTCGAAGCTGTGACGGTAGTAGGCCCGTTTGAGTGCGATATTATTTTTTGCTTCATGCTGACTTTGATCAGGGTTCTTTTCATAACAACCAAGCAGGCAGTCTAAAGTGGGGAAGATAGGGGCGTTGTCCTGTCGCCCACGTGCTCCAAGATGGATATAATTGCGCCAATGGCTCGGTAGAGCTGCTCTTCGCAAAGATTTTAGGCTTTGTATATTTTGGGACGCCAAGCCGGTATTGGTTGTGGTATTGATTTCAGCTGTTTGTCCGAGCACATACTTTAGGCCAAGGGTCAGATCCATGTTGCCTGTTGAGAGATTGCTTATGGCGCCGATGAAACCATTGGCGGATCCCAAACCGCGTTCAAGCTGCGCACCTATCACCAATGCGTCACGGTCGACGCCAACTTCAGACAGGAGATCTGTACGCTGAAAAAGATCAAACCAACGCGTTCCGAAGCGCGCTTGCAAATCACCCGAATTACTAGAGATCGAATACAAGCGCTCTGAGCGCTCATCATCTGAGAGATTGGATCTCGCCCAAGAAAGAGTAACATCGCTGCCTTCGAGTGTCGCCGTAATTTCGTCCAATTGTGCATGGCCTGTGACAGTGCGCCAAGTCGCGCCCAAATGCGGTCTGTTTCTTTCTGCATCAACCTTAAGGCCTAAATGATAAGATAAAGCTGGGGTCAAAGGTTGAGTGTAAATAGCTTTTGCTTCGTCAGGTGTCAGCGTGAAATTCAAGTGGCCTTCTTGCTCTTCTACCAACTGAAGACCTAGATCGTTCTTTTGTGACAGGTAAAAAAGAGCTGACGTATCTTTATATTTTTGGGCATCTGCTATGCCACTTTGAGGCAATTGGAGTTGATATCGCGTGAGGCCATTGAGGGCGGGTTGCCAAATGAGCCTGTCTTCAGAAGTCGCATCGCTTAAAAAAATCTCTGCGCTTGGCGCCTCTGCATGCGTTATGTTTGCATGTAAAGCACCCGCACAGATGATCCAAAATCTAGCGGACATTGTTGATTGCAAGGACGGAGGTCGCAATATTGCCCAGCACCCGAGAGACAAGATCTGTCAGCCCTAGTACAGTCAGGCGATCTGTCTTTGGCGGCACCACGATCACTGCACCTGGAGGGATAATGCTTTCCTCGTCAGCACGTGTGCTTTCACCATTGGGCAAAAGGATATAGGTGCGTTTAAGATCCGCTATTCTATTGGCTCCGCCGGCCGCCGCGAGATAGGCATTCAATCGCTTACCTGCGGAATAGCTTGCGACTGTATCTTTCTGGACAGATCCAATGACGGAGACATGCGCTGGGCGTTTTGGAATGGTGAGCGTATCACCGGCTT
>WTIQ01000215.1 GCA_011525185.1 Paracoccaceae bacterium
GTATTAACTTGGGGCTCGGGCGCACGGCGAGCCATGCTCCGCCCGCGATCAGATTCGCTTCCTGACATACGGTTGATTAATGAACCGATTCCAAAGCGAGGCTTTTCCGCAGGTGCAGACTCAGCTTGAGAGGCGGGACGCTCCGCCTCTTGCGCAGAACTGACCGCACTCCTCATCCGCGACATGCCTTGATCCGAGGCCATGCCAAGACTCGGCGCTTTTGGCGCTACGAAATGGTCTTGATGCTCTTCTGGCTCTTGATACGCGGGAGGAGGGACGTCCGCCTGTGGCTCATAAGAGGGAGACACATGGCCTTGTGGTGCCTCCTGATAATCATATCTATCCGCAAATGTTGGCTCGTCGGATGCGTAGTCCTCTGAAGCTACTGCTTCCGAATGGAACAAATCTGGCTCCTCAGCCGCCTCCAAGGTTTCAACTTCAGGTTCGGCCATATAGATCGGCTCTTCCTCGGTTTGAGTATTGGTAACAGCGTCACGGTTTGGGATAGGGATGTCACTGTGAACTTCGGTTGCATCTATACCCGTTGCAACCACAGAGACACGCATGCCGCCCTGCATTGTATCATCCATCGTAGAGCCTACGATTATGTTTGCATCCACGTCGACTTCTTCACGGATACGGTTTGCCGCCTCATCCAATTCAAAGAGCGTCAAATCTGCACCGCCTGTGATGTTAATCAAGACACCCCGTGCTCCGCGCAGTGAAATCTCGTCCAAGAGCGGATTTGCGATTGCTTTCTCGGCGGCTTGTATCGCTCTATCTTCACCGTCTGCTTCGCCCGTCCCCATCATCGCTTTGCCCATTTCATCCATGACAGCGCGAACATCTGCAAAGTCCAGATTGATAAGACCAGGGCGCACCATCAAGTCTGTGACCCCTTTCACACCTTGGTAAAGCACATCATCAGCCATGCTAAACGCCTCGGTGAAGGTTGTCTTTTCATTCGCTAAGCGAAACAAGTTTTGGTTCGGTATGATAATGAGCGTATCAACCATCTTTTGTAGTGCTTCAACGCCTGCCTCGGCTTGACGCATGCGTTTCGCTCCTTCGAATTGAAAGGGCTTGGTTACAACGCCGACTGTCAAAACACCAAGTTCGCGGGCCGCTTGGGCAATGATTGGAGCGGCCCCAGTGCCTGTGCCACCTCCCATGCCAGCTGTGATAAAGCACATGTGCGCCCCAGCAAGATGATCCACGATTTGCTCAATGCTCTCTTCCGCAGCCGCTGCACCGACGGTTGCACGGGCTCCCGCGCCTAGCCCCTGCGTGACTTTGACACCGAGCTGTATTTTGTTTCCCGCATGATTTTGTGCCAGCGCTTGGGCATCGGTGTTTGCCACCACAAACTCAACACCATCAAGTTTCTTTTCTATCATGTTGTCGACGGCATTCCCGCCAGCCCCACCAACGCCGAATACGGTGATCCGTGGTTTCAGTTCGTCGTGTTCAGGTACGTAGAGATTTAAAGTCATTGTCGATCCATCTTGATAAATACCCGAGTCGGGAAAATGTCTAATTTGTCGACGCCAACATAACGCCAGTTAAACGGTAGGTCACGCAAAAAAAGGTATATCAACACTAAATATAGTAAATTTTGGCCTTATTACACCTAATATGTGGGACTTTAGGACATAATCCGCCTACCAATTCTCTCTAAACCATCTCACTGCGCGTTTGAACGACCGTGAGGGGTAGCCCTGCTGAGGTGCCTCAAAGTCCCACCATTCATCTTGAGGATGGGCCGCAAATAAGCTTAGCCCTACTAAAGACGAACAACTAGGACCTGAATAAGCTTGCGGCAAACGGTGAATTCTAAGGGGACGACCCAATCGAACTTGCTGGCCTAAAATGCGGCTTGCCAGCCCATCCAGCCCAGGAATTTGACTACCCCCTCCAGTGAGGACAATTTGTTGGCTGGGCAGATGATCAAAGCCTGCAGCATCAAGATGCGCTCTGACATCCTCTAAGACTTCTTCCATGCGTGGGCGCATAATACCGATCAGTTCGGTGCGACTAATTTTACGTCGGTCATGCTCCCAATCGCCAGTATTGCCGCCGATCTCAATCATATCTCGGTCATCCATACCCGTCGCGATCAATCCACCATTTCGTGTCTTAATGCGCTCTGCGACCGCCATAGGCACCTGCAGTCCCATTGAGATATCCCGCGTGACGTGGTCCCCTCCTAGGCGCACTGCATCGCAATAAATCATGTGTTTTTTGATGAATATTGAAACGCCTGTGGAACCTCCTCCAAAATCAATACAGGCCGCTCCGAGCTCCTGCTCATCCTCTACAAGAGAAGAAATACCAGAAGCATAAGCCGAAGAGGCCACGCCCGCCAATTCAAGATCGCAACGCTTGACGCAATAGGCGAGATCACGGATCACCTTCTCATCGACCGTCAACATATGAACATCCGTCGCCAGCACCTCACCACTTTGGCCGCGCGGATCCGTAAGGCCGCTGCGATGATCCAAGGCAAAATTGACAGGCTGAGCATGCAAAACGTCCCGTCCCGCGCCATAATCTGGCACGTCACAAGAACTCAAAACACGGGCAATATCTTGCTCAGATACGGTTGGATTTTCGACCGTTACTTCCCCTTCAAGCCCATATGATCGGGGACGACCACCAGAAAAACAGGCAATTACGTGATCAACCCGTACATTGGCCAGCTTTTGCGCGGACTGAAGCGCAGTCCTGATGGCACGTTCTACTTCTGGCATTGAGTAAATTTCGCCAAAGCCTACGCCGCGTGATCTCGTCGTCGCCGAGCCAATAACTCGGAACCCCGATTGGCCCGCCATCGGCCCAACACCCTCTTGATCGTTACGATAAGTGCCACCATCAAAACGAAGCACCAAACACCCGATTTTGGCGCTCCCCACATCCAGAACAGCGATGACCCCACGCTGTAACGCTGCATTGCGCATATCGCGCATCGCTCTTTGCGAATGATAAAAGTCTGTCATTCAGTCTGCCTTAACTGCATATTTTTGTTATCTTTTAATATATCCAAAGCACTCTCAGACACTTGTAATGTCGGTCTGTTTTCGAGCCTTAAATCAATTACCGAAACCGCTCTGGCCAAAAGCTGTTCGCTGTGGTCAAGCATAATAGCGCGTTCCAGCGCTGACACAGGGTCTTGCTCTGGCAGGCGAATAATTTGGCCACCATCCAAAACCACGTCAAACCTACGCCCTCCAATAAAAACCAACCCGCGCAGACGGTCATGCAACGGCGCTGCCGCCACCAAGATGGACTGCGCTGTGTCAATCTGTGTGTCAGCCTCTTCCCCAGCAATCAAAGGCAAATGGGGATAATCCAAACGCGTCACGGCCTGTCTCACAAACGCACCTGTTTCATCTAAAAGCTCCAGCCCATTTGCGCGACGCCACAAAAACGCAGGTGTGCGCTCCATCACGTTAATTTCCAAAACACCGCCTGATTGCACGCGCACAACCACGTCTTTGACAGGACCAAGCCCCATGACCATCTCGTGCACCTGATCTAAATCAAGAGCAAATGAACTGACTGGTAAATCGATTGGCAAGACCTCTCGAATGTCATCTGTAAGGGTATCGCTTGCCCCAGACACAGACATAACATTGACCATGAATTCTGGGCGTTCAATGATCGAGAGGTAAATCGTATCATACATCTCGCGTAAGGCATCCCGCCTATCTTCATTTGAGAAATTGAGCCAGAGCGCAACCGCCAAAAGACCGAGCGGAACACCGTAGAAAAGACAAATCCGCAAGTATGGAGTCAGCATAAGGCGCAAAAGACGATAAGACCAACGAGAGGGCGCGGGATCCCCGAGAATATCGCTTCGCATATTCATCTCAGACATGAGGCGTCCTCCACCATCCAACGGCAAAACGCGCCAAAACTCAGGCCCTTGTACGCCGCCTGCTCGGGGCTCAGCGATGTTGCAGTCATACCTGGCTGCGTATTGGTTTCCAAAAGAACCAAGCCCTCTCGCCCAAAACGATCATCCCACCGAAAATCAGTGCGTGTGACGCCTCGACATCCAAGCGCCCTATGCGCGCGCTCTGCGTAGTCTAAACAAGCCTCAGTAATTTCGCCTGGCACCTGCGCAGGGATCACATGGGAAGACCCACCTTCGCGATACTTCGCATCGTAATCATACCAGCCTTCAGTCACAATTTCTGTGACAGCCAATGCCTCCGCCCCCATCACTGTCGTGGTCAGCTCTCGCCCCCTGACATAGGCCTCAACCATCATATATTCGGGAGCCTGATCATCCAAAGTGGGAGGGCCGTTTGCGCTTTCATGCACAAAATAGATACCACAGGACGAGCCTTCATTCACGGGCTTTACAACATAAGGAGGGGGCAAGATATGACGCGCCAT
Organism: Paracoccaceae bacterium; assembly: GCA_011525185.1. Classification (GTDB taxonomy): domain Bacteria; phylum Pseudomonadota; class Alphaproteobacteria; order Rhodobacterales; family Rhodobacteraceae; genus LFER01. The sequence goes on from WTIQ01000215.1 coordinate 4,402, forward strand.
GATCTCAGAACGATGCGCGACCTTACTCTCTACAATCGGCAAATTTGCACGGGCATAAATTTCTTTGGTTTTTTGTTTGTCCATGGCCAAGGCAGAGGCCAGAACGCCAGAATGTGTGTAAGGGAGGCCTAACCATTCCAAAAGCCCCTGAATACATCCATCCTCACCCCATCTTCCATGGAGCGCATTAAACACCATGTCGGGTGCAGCATTTATTAGGCGTTGAGACACATCGGCTCCTGCCACCACTTCCTCAACGATGTACCCTTCATCCCGCAAAGCCAGCGCGCAGGCCTGACCAGAGGACATAGACACCTCTCTCTCGAAAGAGAGTCCCCCCATCAACACAACAACATTCGGGTTTGCCCTGCTCGACATTCCCACTTCTCTCGCCTCAATCTACGGTCGCTTTTGCGACACATTATTATCGCCGTTTTCGGCCTTTATTAGGCACTCTTACGAGCATCAATTATAGCTCAGTTACGCTTGGTGCAGGTGTGCCCACACGCATTATTTCCCACTCTAACGTAATTCCACTGTGTTTGAAAACCCTTTTTCGGACCAATTCACCTAGACTTTCGAGATCTGTTGCCGTCGCGCTGCCCGTGTTGATCAAAAAATTCGGGTGCTTCTCACTCATTTGCGCCCCCCCGAGGCGTTTCCCCCGCAAACCGGCCTCATCAATCACTTTCCACGCCTTTAGGTCATGTACATCAT
>WTIQ01000015.1 GCA_011525185.1 Paracoccaceae bacterium
ATTCTGATTTGTTCTTTAAGTTCGCTGATGATGCGTCCGAGCTCTTCTTGTTTGCGTTCAAGATCGGACAATCTCTTTGTGGCTAGGTTATAGGTCTCTTCAAATTGACGTTTTTGTTCGGGGCCACGTTTATAAAGGTTGAGCAGTTGGCGAATTTCTTCCAAAGAAAAACCAAAACGCTTACCGCGCAAAATAAGTTTCATTCTCGCGCAATCGCTTTTGCTGAACAGCCGCCTGTGGCCAACGCGTCTCGGAAATATAAGTTCTTTGGCTTCATAATAACGGACCGTTCGGGCCGTTACGCCGAATTTATCGCACATTTCACTTATGGATAAAAAACTCTCGTCAGACACTTTAGACCACCCATTTTCACTTGCGAATCTTTGCTATGGTCTTTGCGTATCGAAATTTTGAAGTTGACGTAATAGAGACGTCACGTCAACTTTTTTGATTTTGAAGCTGCGCATCGTGACTAAGCCATGTGATGGCTTTTTCACGCATATCCTGTAACTCTTTCAGAGTTGCTTCCAATTGTTCGCGCTGTTCTTTTAATTCGTCCAGTTTTGTCTCGGACATAACTAAAAAGGCTTCAACCTGCGCTTCAGTGCCATCTTCATCATAGATCAAGAGCCACTGGCGTACTTCTTCAAGCAAAAATCCAAACTTTCGGCCACGCAAAATGAGTGTCATGCGGGCGACTTCACGAGGACCATAGAAACGAGAGCGTCCTTCACGCTCGGGTTGCAGTAATTCGATATATTCATAATAGCGCAGAGTACGCGGCGTCACCGAAAATTTTGCACACATTTCTTTGAAACTCAGTCTTGTGTCGCTCATTTCACTACCTATCGAACTTCTTAAATTCGCGTGTCATGTAATATAACACTCTTGCCAAGAGGGATTACACTCTCAATATTAGCTGAAATTTTGCGGAGTTAAAGCTTGGAAATTGACAAAAAAGTAGTGGCCCAAAAATTTATGGAGGCTATTCCACACGCGAAGGACCTTGGCATTTGGATTGAAAGCATCGGCGAAGGTGTCGTCGAAATGCATATGAAATATCAGGAAAAATTGATTGGTGACCCCGCCACTGGCGTTATTCATGGCGGCGCGGTGTTTTCGCTTTTGGATACTTGCTGTGGCGCCGCGGTGATCAGTCATCCTGAGCAAAAAGGCCTAACGGCAACAATAGATTTACGGGTCGACTATATGCGCCCCGCGACACCTGGTGAAACCATTCGAGCCAAAGCGACGTGTTATAACGTGACCAAAAGTGTTGCTTTTGTGCGTGCTGTTGCGCTGGACGCTAACGATCAAAAACCTGTTGCCACTGCTACGGGTGCATTTGTGGCAGGGGATGCATAATGGCGCCTAAAAGACCTGAGTCCGTTCAGTTGATTAAACAGCGCCGAGATGCGGCGCTTGCAGACCTTGTATCATCTATTCCCTACATCCAGTTTTTAGGCGTGCATTTTGATCGGCGTGGCGATGAGCTGACGGCCGTTTTGACCTATCGCGATAGTTTAATCGGCAATCCTGGTTTGCCAGCGCTGCATGGGGGCGCCACGGCGGCATTTTTGGAGGTTGCTGCAGTGATTGAGCTCGGGTGGGCCAATCTATGGCGTCAGATGGAGACTGGCCAAAGCGAAGCTAATGCGCCTGCAACATCACCTTTGATTAAAATTCCAAAAACCATTGATTTTACCGTCGATTATCTGCGCTCGGGATTGCCGCGCGATGCCTATGCAAGAGCGAAAGTGACCCGTTCAGGGCGACGCTATGCCTCTGTTTTTGTGGAAGCTTGGCAGGACAATAGAACACGGACTTTTGCCCAAGCGACGGGGCATTTTCTGATGCCTGATATCACTGATGCGAAGATCAAAGTTTAGAGTGCGTTGGTTGAGATGGACATTACGCATTCTCGTATTCTCAAAATAGCTGTTCCCATTGTCTTGGCCAATTCAACGGTGCCCTTACTTGGGGCGGTTGATACCTTTGTTGTTGGGCAAATGGGCTCCCCCGTTCCTATTGGCGCGGTTGGGATTGGGGCTCTTATCATTAGCTTTTTTTACTGGCTCTTTGGCTTTTTGCGCATGGGAACCACGGGACTTGCCGCGCAAGCAGTCGGAGCAGGTGATCAAAGTGAAGTCGCCGCGATCCTTACACGGGTTTTGTTTTTGGGACTATTGGCGGGCCTCGCGATCCTCATCTTCCAAAATGCGATTTTCACAGGCGCATTGTGGATCGCACCTGCCTCACCAGAGGTCGAAGCTCTCGCGCGAGATTATCTTTTTATCCGCGCTTTCAGTGCTCCAGCGGCGATTGCGCTTTTTGGTTTAAACGGATGGCTGATCGCGCAGGAACGCACGCGCGAAGTCCTGGTTTTGCAGCTTGTGATGAACGGGCTGAACATGATCTTGGATGTGGCCTTTGTCCTAGGGCTAGGCTGGGGAGTTGAGGGGGTTGCGATCGCAACGGCGATAGCGGAATTCACAGGTCTTGCACTCGGGCTTTATATGTGTCGAGCAACTCTTAGAAGCGCTGCGGCAAAGCAATGGGCGCGTGTGTTCCAACGAGACAAGCTGATCCATATGTTCAGCGTGAACCGCGATATTTTGCTGCGTACTCTGATGCTCGAGGTGATTTTTGTCTCCTTCACCTTTTTGGCCGCAGACATGGGGGATGTGCAGCTCGCGGCTAACCAAGTTTTGATGCAATTTGTTGTCATATCGGCCTATATGCTTGATGGTTTTGCTTTTGCGGTTGAGGTTTTGGTGGGCCAAGCCTTTGGGGCACGAAATCGGGCGGCCTTGATTAAAAGTGTCAAACTATGTGCGCTTTGGGGGAGCAGTACGTCGTTTATTTTTGGCATGTTGATTCTGTTTGCTGGGCCGTCGCTTATTGATCTTTTTACCACAGCGCCCGAGGTGCAAAGCGAAGCACGCAACTACATCGTCTTTGTGGTCCTTGCGCCAATTCTTGGATTTGCTGCTTATCTTTTTGACGGCATTTATGTAGGGGCGACCGATACCGCAACGATGCGCAATATGATGGCGATCAGCGTCATTATTTATGGGATTTGTCTTGCGCTATTTTTACCCACTTTGGGTCAGTATGGACTGTGGCTGAGTTTGATGGTGTCCTTCTTGGCCCGCGGAGGTACGCTATGGTTGCGCTTTCCTCACCTTGTCAAAAGGCTCGAATAAAAGACTTCTGCATAATAGAAAAAATAGCCCAAATACCGTACCTAACGGCACCACTGGCCCGCGCTGGCCTCATGTCTTAAGTTGAGTAGCGTTATGCAGAGGTCTTTCACATTCTATTTATCACGGGATATATTTACCGAGTGATTGAACCCACAGTACCCCTTTATTCAGAAACGGGGGTCTCTAAAGCCAGTGATCGCGCTTACAGCCGATGGCTTGTGAAATAGTGTCAAACCCGTCCCGTGCGAGGAATTGATCCAAGCCTCTCGCGATATCCTCAACCAATGACAGCCCATGGTAAATCAAAGCGGTATACAGCTGAACGGCCGATGCGCCTGCACAGATCTTGTCATAGGCATCTTGTGCGCTTGCTACGCCGCCGACGCCGATCAAAGGAATTTGGGCTGTGGTCAATTCCGACAGCTTGGCCAGAATGCGGGTTGATTTCTCAAACAAGGGCGCGCCAGAAAGCCCGCCTGACTGTGACTTATGCTCACTGATCAGGTTTTCTCGCTCAAGCGTTGTGTTCGTTGCAACGATCCCATCAAGACGCAGATCAAGTGCAATCTCTGCAATATCGCCAATCTCGCCTTCATTGAGGTCTGGGGCAATTTTCAAAAAAACGGGGATCGGTCTGTGTATGGTATCTCGCGCCTCTAAAACGCCCTGCAAGAGAGAGGTCAATGCCGCTTTACCCTGTAACTCCCGAAGTTTCTCCGTATTCGGGCTGCTGACATTGACGGTGGCAAAGTCCAGATTTTCACCGCAATAGGCCAGTACACGTGCAAAGTCTGCACTGCGATCCGCGCTCTCTTTGTTTGCGCCGAGGTTGAGACCAAGGATCGTATCACGCGGCCGCCACTTGAGCCGCTTATTGATCTCTTCCATCCCTTGGTTGTTAAACCCAAAGCGGTTGATAACACCGCGATCTTGGGGCAGCCGATACAGCCGGGGTCGGGGGTTGCCTTCTTGCGCATAAGGGGTTGCAGCCCCGACTTCGAGAAAACCAAAGCCAGAGCGAGACAAGCCGCGCAGGGCTTCGGCATTCTTATCGAATCCTGCAGCAAGGCCGATGGGATTAGGCAGCGAAAGCCCTGCGATTTGGGTTTTGATGCGCGGCGTCGAAAATGTACGCCGCGATCTGCTCAGACCCATCTGAACGGCTTTCAGGCCCAGTTTATGGGCCGTTTCAGGGTCAATTTGGCGTAATCCTGCGAGGGTGAGTTTTTCAAGTGTTTTCATGGAATATAAGATGGGAAGAGGTGCGTGCCCTCTAAACGCTCAATAGTTTCAACCTTTTTAATATAATCGCGTTTTAGGAGGTCATAAAGATGTGGAAATAAAGCGCCTCCCCGTGAAGCCTCCCATCTTAGGGCTGTGCCCATCAAATCGGTATCGCACGCAAGCAGGATCAGAGTGTTTGCGGTCGCGAAATGCTTGGTAGCAGTTTCACGTACCTGCTCATCTGTAGAAAAATGAATATAACCGTCTTCTACATCAATTGGAGCCCCTTGGGTTTGCCCTTTGGCTTGTAGCTCATTCCATTGATCAGGGGTTAGGATTTTGTAAATCAACATAGCAGAGCCAATGCCATTGCGCTCTGGCAGGGTCAAGTGTTGCATAAGTTTTACATCGATCTGGCAGGTAAATCATTAGAACATGCAAACAGTATCATAGGTATAAGGAATGAAACATATGCTCAAACAGCTACTCACAACTGGTGCGTTTTTGTGTGGCACAACAGCAGCGTTTGCAGATTACACGCTTACGATTTTACATACAAATGACTTTCATGCACGCTTTGAACCCATAAGCAAATATGACAGCGGTTGCAGTGCGGAGTCTAATACAGAGGGCAAATGCTTTGGCGGTTCAGCGCGGCTTGTGACAGCGGTCACGGAGGCGCGCGCG
>WTIQ01000269.1 GCA_011525185.1 Paracoccaceae bacterium
GATGCAAGAGATGTAGAAGCCTATTTAGACTGCCTGCATGATGATTTTGTCTTCGTGCGCCATCAGTCTGGGACTGAGGTCAGCAAAGCCGAATGGGCTCCAACCATTAGAGCCATGATGGACAGTACCGCGCTGGAATTTGAGAGACAGAGATGTCTATATTAGAATGACGAAATTATGATCGAACACTTTTTCATGAAGTTCCCCGATGGCACATCTGAAGCTGTTTTGGTCGTCAATCATCTCAAAGACGGAAAAGTCCTGCGGGTCGAAACTGGCGCAACACCAATCAAATAAGTTCACCCCTCACACAGTATAAGCGGCTGGCACTCCTGCCCGCCGCTTAAGACCACTTTTTTAACCGTGATTTTTCGCAAAATATATTGCTCGGCAGCTCATAATAAGCCCAAGTTATTGATACCAAAGTCGTACAGCGCTGTTTTCAAACACTTTTAAGAGATTGCACCATGGGTCCGCCAGAGTGGGCAGCATGTGCTTGAGTGGGGCGGGAGGGCACTTGCTGGAATGCTATGCATTTCAGAAATATGGATCGTTTCTTCCGTAGCGCCTTATGGATAACTGGAGGTAAGTCAAAGAGCGAGCCAGCACAGATCTGCATAAGGATTTATAACATGAGGGGCCATTATGTCCGCTGCTCTTGTTAGAGATAGGCTCGCTTGCATTTTACACAACCTGAACGCAATGATCTTGATTTCGTGAATTTTCGTGACATGATACTCATTATGAACACATATTCGAATTTTTCCTCCAACACCTCTGTCTCCCCCGTTGAAAAGGTCCATTACCAACGACAAGAGCTGAACACGATCTTGTCTCTTTACGGACGTATGGTAGCAGCGGGTGAGTGGCGTGACTATGGCATTTCTTCGCTTAAAGATGTGGCGGTTTTTTCAATCTTTCGTCGTGCGGCAGAGCAACCGCTCTATCGCATAGAAAAGCGCCCAGCGCTACGCAACAAACAAGGCGAGTATTCCGTGATCGGTATGGATGGTCAAATTTTGAAGCGAGGGCACGACCTCAAAACCGTCTTGCGCGTTTTGGAGCGCAAGCTCATTCGTTCTGTAACCTAACCTTGGCGCCTCTTAGGGTTACCTGTCTGGGCGCGGGCACCATTGGCGCCAGCTGGGCCGCTCTCTTTCTGAGCCGCGGCGCCTATGTCGCGCTTTATGATCCAGAACCCGAGAGGCTTATTCAAGCCAATGCGATCATTGCGGCGGCGTATGATGATATTCGCGCGCTTCATCCAGAGTGTGCAGAGTGTGACTGGAGCAAGCTGCATATGACGAATATGCTCAGCGAGGCCTGCCAATCGAGTGACTGGGTGCAGGAGAATGCGCCAGATCGGCTAGAGGTAAAGCATGCTTTGTTGCGGGAGGTGGAGGGTTTTGTCGACAAGGAGACGCCAATTGCCTCTTCAACAACCGCATTGCTTGCCAGTGAAATTCAAAATGGGATGTCTTATCCTGCGCGTGTGATTGTCGGCCATCCGTTTAATCCCCCGCATCTTATTCCGCTTGTTGAAGTCGTCGCGGGGGAACTCACCGATCCTGCTTTGATCCAGCGGGCAAGGTCTTTTTACGAGGCCCTTGGCAAGGAAGTGGTGGTGCCCCTCAAAGAGGCCCGAGGTCATATTGCCAATCGTTTGAATGCGGCTCTATTTCGGGAAGTGGTTCATATGGTGGCAAGTGGGATTGCAACAGTGGAAGAGATTGACCGTGCGATGGTGCATGGCCCTGGGTTAAGGTGGGCGTTTCTGGGTCCCAATCTGGTCTATCATCTTGGGGGTGGTGAAGGAGGGTATGCCCATTACCTCACCCATCTTGGTCCTTCACAAGAGACACGGTGGCGAGAGTTAGGAGAGGCAGAGCTTTCTGAGAGCGTCAGAAAGGATTTAGTACAAGGATTAGAAAAGGCGCTTGTGCATTTGCCCTATGATGCCCGCGCCTATCGAGATGCGGGTCTTATTTCGCTGTTAAAGCTGAAAGCCTCTTTGAAAACACAAAGATGAAAGCCCTGTTCTCAAATCAATAAAAAATATCTGGAAATGAGAACAAAACATGAATATTTATAGCGAGCCATGTTTGTTGAACTCTCTGCCGTTTCAAATTTCAGCTTTCTCAGAGGTGCCTCGCATCCTGAAGAATACATGCAGCGCGCTGCTCTTTTGGGCCTGCCCGCCCTTGCAATTGCAGATGAAAATTCGGTGGCTGGGATCGTGCGGGCACATAGCGAAGTCCATAAAATTAAACGACAAGTCCAAGAGAGACAGGAGGCTGTCCCCTATGGCCCTCCCTGCCCCGATCACATCACGCGCCCGGTCTCGGCCCATATCCTGAACGTCCCGCGCTTGATCCCAGCCGCACTGCTCTCGTTTCAAGATGGGATCAAGGTGACAGCACTGGCTGAAACGCGACAAGGCTGGGCTCTGCTCTGCCGTCTTTTGAGCAAAGGTCGCTTGCGCGCAGAGAAAGGCCACTGCCGTCTCCACCTAAGCGATCTTATGGAACATGGTGAAGGGGTGCAGCTTTTGCTGCACGCGCCACAAGCGATGAGTGCCGAGACCCGCGCGCGTGCGTGGTTGCCACACGCACGACGGTTGACGCGCCGCTTTGGAAAACAAACGCACCTCCTTCTTGCCCCCTGCTATGACGGCAGAGATCATCTGCGCTTTGATCGCATCGCACAGTACGCCAAAGAATTAGGCGTTCCTCTCATCGCAAGCGCGTGCCCCCTTATGCATCACGCCAAACGACGACGCTTGGCAGATGTCCTCACCGCCATTCGCAGCGCACAGCGCGTAGATGAGCTGGGCCGCTCTGCCCTTGCCAATGCCGAGCAACGCCTCCGCTCGGAGACTGAGATGCACCGCATATTCCGCGCCTATCCCGACGCTGTGAGCAGAACGCAGAGGCTTGCACAAAAACTCCGCTTTTCACTGGACGAATTGCGCTATGAATACCCCTCAGAAATCAGCCCCGAGGAAACCCCAAGCCAGCGCTTGCGCCGCTTGGCCTATGCAGGTCTGGCATGGCGTTACCCCTATGGAGCCACTGAAAAGGTAAAAAAGATGCTCGAACATGAGCTGGCCCTTATCGCCAAGCTCAAATATGATCCTTATTTTCTCACAGTGCGCGACATTGTTCACTTTGCCCGCTCTCGCGGTATTCTGTGTCAGGGACGCGGCTCTGCGGCCAATTCCGTGGTCTGTTATTGCCTTGCCATCACCTCTGTCAGTCCAGAGATTGGCACCATGGTCTTTGAGCGCTTTGTCTCAGAGGCGCGGGACGAGCCACCAGATATTGATGTGGATTTTGAACATGAACGACGCGAAGAGGTCATTCAACACATCTACGCCCGATATGGACGCCACCGCGCAGGGCTTTGCGCAACGGTGATCCATTACCGCGGCAAACGCGCGATCCGCGAAGTCGGCACTGCAATGGGCCTCACGCAAGACACCGTTGCCGCCCTCTCCTCACAGCTTTGGGGCTTTTCCAGTGGTCGCAGCGGATTAGAAGAGCACCGTTTGCGCGAGATTGGCCTAGACCCTAATGACCGCCGCCTCCGCCAAACCCTTGATCTCGTGCATGAGATCATCGGCTTTCCCCGCCACCTGAGCCAGCATGTTGGCGGCTTTATCATTACCGAGGGACGATTGGATGAGCTGGTTCCCGTTGAAAACGCCACAATGGAGGATCGCACGGTCATCTGCTGGGACAAGGATGATATTGACGCCCTTGGCATTCTCAAAGTTGATGTGCTGAGCCTTGGCATGTTGACCTGTTTGCGCAAAAGCTTTGATCTCCTCCGTCAACATCTGGGACAAGACTACACACTCGCAAGCCTCCCCCCCGAAGACCCCAAGGTCTATGACATGCTCTGCAAGGCCGATAGCATCGGCGTCTTCCAAGTGGAAAGTCGAGCGCAGATGAACTTTCTTCCCCGCATGAAACCGCGCTGTTTTTATGATCTGGTTATCGAAGTGGCCATTATCCGCCCTGGCCCCATTCAAGGAGATATGGTGCATCCCTATATTCGGCGGCGCAATAAGGAAGAACCCGTCTCCTTTCCCTCTGACGCTCTGGGCGAGGTTCTGGGCAAAACACTCGGCGTTCCCCTGTTTCAAGAACAAGCCATGCAAATCGCAATCATTGGCGCAGGCTTTAGTCCAGATGAGGCCGATCGTTTGCGCCGCTCGCTTGCGACGTTCAAAAAGCATGGCAATGTGAGCGCCTTTAAACAGCGCTTTCTCAGTGGCATGCGCAAAAACGGATATGAAGAAGACTTTGCAGAGCGATGTTTTTCACAAATTGAGGGCTTTGGCTCCTATGGCTTCCCCGAAAGTCATGCAGCAAGCTTCGCCTTTCTGGTCTATGCCAGCGCTTGGATCAAATGCCATCACCCTGGTATTTTCGCCTGCGCTCTTCTGAATTCTCAGCCCATGGGGTTTTATGCCCCTGCCCAAATCATCCGCGACGCCAAAGAACACGGGGTAGATGTGCGCCCTGTCTCAATCAATGACAGTTATTGGGACAACACCTTGGAAACAGACGGGCGTGGTGGCCTCGCCCTGCGTCTTGGATTTAGACACATTAAAGGACTGCGTGAAGACGACGCCATCTGGATCACCGCCGCACGCGGCAATGGCTATCTCTCGCTCGAAGATGTCTGGCGCCGCGCAGGCACACCGCCTGTTGTGCTTTGCAAGTTATCCCAAGCAGATGCCTTTGTCCCGCTTAGCCTCAACAGACGAGAGGCCCTCTGGCACGCCAAAGCGATCAAGGCAGAAACGCCGCTGCCCCTCTTTGCAGGCGATATGGACGGAGAGGGCCTCACAGAACCAGCGGCCCTCCTTCCCCAGATGAGCCTTGGCGAAGAGGTCGTCGAAGATTATGTCTCCCTGCGCCTTAGCCTGCGCGCTCATCCTGTCGCTTTACTCCGAGACATTCTCACCCCCAACATGCAACACCGACAAAATGGAACATAATCGCAAAAGCCCTCTGAATAATGATGTTTACACTTAAAAAAGAAGGCCTCACCTCCCTCCGATGAATGCGAATTTGAAACCATGGGAAAATACAGGGTCTTCTATAA
>WTIQ01000322.1 GCA_011525185.1 Paracoccaceae bacterium
GACCTGGGATATGCTTGATCACTGGCAAGACACCTCCTGCCAGCAATCCCTCCGCCGCGGCCTTGGCCAATTTTGTCACCTGTTCGGGTGAGCTGCCAAAGCACCGGTTGCGCAAAACGGGGTGAGACTGAGATCGAGCTATATCAGCAACTGGAGCACAATTTGCGGTAATACCCAAAGCACGAAGCTCTTGTGCTATTTCTTCGTAGCGCTCGAATATTTGAATAGGAGCCTTAGAGCCTGCTTGCTCTGCATGATCTAGAGGTGTTGGCCACTCCCTTGCCAGCGGTGCCCGCAGACGCTGCACGCGCCCACCCTCCTGATCGATAAAGATAGGTGCATTCCATCCCACAGCTTGCCGTAAGGCTGTACACAACGAACGAATTTGCTCGTGACTTTCAATATTGCGCGCAAATAAAATAAAGCCAAACGGGCGAACACGTGCAAAAAAATCGCTCTCTTCTGGTAAAAGGCGGGTCGTGCTACATCCAAAAATAGCGGCTGTTTTTACCGTTGTCCCTACAAGGCTCACCTGACTGTCACCGGAATGCAGTCCTCATTACTCGCAACGAAAAACGCACAAAACCGACGCGCGTCATTCAAATCAGAAAAACCTTCTGCCCGAAGTCTGTAAAATGTACGCCCACCACGTTTGGTCTCTTGAACCACCCGCGCGCGGTCAATCATTATGTTCGGGAATTTTTGGCTTAGCCGCAACCAAGCAGAGCGCGCAAGTGCGTCGCTGTCAAAGGCTCCAAGCTGCACCAAGGCTGTACCGACGGGAATTGCCGTTGCTGCAATGTCTCTTATGGCTTGCCCCTCTACGAGATCACTTGCAGGCAAAACATCCGTAGGTCGCGCACGCGGTCGCAGTGACAAAACCGCCTCACCGCCCTCCTCTGCAAGAGCCTCTAAAAGTGCGTTTTGGACGCTGATTTTTTGGATAACTTCAACTGCGACACCATTTTGGTCTGAGACACCATCAGACCCTGCAATCTGATTTGCCAGATCCGCCACATTTAGCTGCGTACCGCCATTTGTGGCATCACTGCTTGTTGTACCGCCTAATGAATTGGTGCTTCCAATGCCGCCGTTTAGCTCGACAAGGGTAGATATACCACTTGGAGAAAGGGCATCTGACCCCAGATCAGTGGGCCGGGGCGCGAGCGTTACTTGATCTGGGTTAATCACCTGCTCTGCTTCTGCAACGGCGTTTACCGACAAACCTTGATGCTCCGCTGATTTTCCACCTGGATTTTCGGGAGCTTCGCGCATGGGACCCTCTGAGGCGGCAATCACAGGAATTCCCGAGACGTCGCGCACAATGAGCTTATAAGCCCACATCCCAACGCCAATCACCAGCGCCAAACTTAAGAGCGCACCAACGGCTTGGGCGACGACACCAAGCTTTGGCGCATCGCTCCATTCTTCTTCACTCTGCAGGCCCATCTGGGGGTGCCTTTGTGCCATACTGCCCTCCGTCTTTTTCTGGTTAGACCAGTCAAACGGTTTTTATAGAGGCCAGTCCCGCTCTTATTTTTTATCGCATTTCTTGAACTGGCTTTACACCTAGAATACCAAGACCTGCAGAAATAACAACACAAACTGCTTCAACAAGGCTAATTTTTGCTTGAGAGGTCTGCATATCATCTGGCTGGATAAAGCGAAGCGAGGGTGTGTCATTGCCCATATTCCAAAGCGCATGAAGCGCACTCGCCAAATCATAGAGATAAAATGCGATCCTATGCGGCTCGTTTGTACGCGCTGCGATCTCAACAATGCGGGGCCATTCCGCAAGTTTTCTAATCACATCGAGCTCGCCCTGATGCGACAGTGCCGCTAAATCAGATTGGACAAGCACATCTGTCTCAACAGGAATACCAGCGTCAGCCGCGCGACGTTCCACGCTTTTGCCGCGCGCATGCGCATATTGCACATAGTAAACGGGATTGTCTTTGGATTGCTCAAGCACTTTATCAAAATCGAAATCAAGCGGTGCATCGTTTTTGCGGGTCAGCATCACAAAGCGTGTGACATCTGCCCCGACTTGCTCGACCACATCTCGAAGCGTCACAAAGGTGCCTGCCCGCTTTGACATTTTGAACGGCTCGCCGTTTTTGTAGAGCTTTACCAATTGCGTCAGCTTTATATCCAAGGGAACCTGAGCGTCTGAAAGCGCTGAAACAGCCGCCTTCATCCGCTTGACATAGCCACCATGGTCTGCCCCGAAAATATTGATCAAAAGATCATAACCGCGCATCACTTTGTCCGCATGATAGGCAATGTCAGGGGCAAAATAGGTCCAAGCGCCATCTGACTTTTTCACCGGACGATCCACGTCATCCCCATGGGCTGTGGATTTGAACAGGGTCTGTTCGCGTGGCTCCCAATCTTCGGGCGTTTTTCCTTTAGGGGGCTCTAGCACACCTTCGTAGATGAGCCCTTTTGCCTGCAACTGTTCAAGCGCTTTTTCAATTAGGCCCGTTCCGTAGAGCGATTTTTCAGAAAAGAACGTATCCATTTGGACACCAAGGACCGAGAGATCTTGGCGAATAAGCTCCATCATTTGCTCTGTGGCAAACTCGCGTACGTCTGCGAGCCAGAACTGTTCGCCTCTTTCTACAAAGGCATCACCCACCTTGTCCTTTAGGGCCTGACCAACGGGGATCAAATAATCACCCGGGTAGGTGCCATCCTCAAAGGCCACCTCTTGTCCGTGCGCCTCAAGGTAACGCAGATAGACAGAGCGTGCGAGGACATCCACCTGTGCTCCGCCATCGTTGATGTAATATTCGCGCGTCACATCGTAACCCGCATATTCAAGCAAGCCTGCCAGAGCGTCGCCAAAAACGGCACCGCGCGTATGCCCCACATGTAAAGGACCCGTCGGATTGGCGCTCACATATTCTACGTTTACACGCTGACCGTCTCCCATGCGAGAGCGTCCATAATCGCTACCATTGCTTAAAATGTCTTTGACCACTTGGTGCCAGACCGCATCGGTCAATCTAAGGTTTAAGAAGCCAGGGCCCGCCACATCGACTGTCTTAATGCGGGTATCATTTTCCAAACGACGCGCAAGCTGCTCTGCGATATCCCGTGGCTTTTGCTGAGCGGGTTTGGCAAGTACCATGGCAGCGTTCGTCGCCATATCCCCGTGAAGCGGATCTCGGGGCGGTTCAACGGTCACGGCCTTTAGGGAGAGATCAGAGGGCAGTAAACCCTCTTTCGCCATGTCAGCCAAGGTGTCGAGCACGAGCGCGCGGATACTGCTGAAAATATTCATAGGTCGCCTTTCAATAACGAGGCGTGATATAACACGCGCAGTCCCGAGGTCAATTTGACTTTGCCTCTTGTGCCTCTCCATTTTCAATAAGGCGCTCATATTCTTGCAAGGCAAACCGATCCGTCATGCCAGAGATGTAGTCTGCAACTGTTCGGGCCAGATCGACGTTGTTTTCTTTATTCACGAGACCTTGATACCACTGAGCAGGAAGAAGATCTGGACGCGCGAGGTATAAGGGAAAGAGAGCTTCAACCACATTGGTGACGTGTTCTCGCATTTCTACAACGCGAGGTGCGCGATACATCCGCGTGAACAAGAAGTCACGGATGACTTTCAAATCAGACCAAAGTTCAGGCGAAAATTGAACAATCGTTTGCCCAGCGCTTCGAATATCGTGCACGCTGTCAGGGCGTAGGTCATCAATAATTTTATGAGTTGTCTTGATCACGTCTTCGACCAATACTCCAAAGAAACGCCGCAACACTTCATGCTGACGCGTGTATGCGTTTAGACTCGGATACCGTTTATCAACCTCTTGAAAACACACGTCTAAAAGAGGCAAGTCGCACAACTCTTCCAACTCGAACAATTGCGCCCGTAACCCATCGTGCAAATCATGGTTATTGTAGGCAATATCATCTGCAAGAGCGGCAACCTGTGCCTCGGCACTGGCGTGCCCAGCCAGTTCCAAGTCGTGCATGTCGTTGTATTCTGCCAATGCATAGGGCAAATCACCCAAGACTGGACCATTGTGTTTTGCAATTCCTTCGAGCGTATCCCACGTCAGATTAAGCCCCTGAAAGTCGGCATAGTGCTGCTCTAACTTCGTCACAATGCGTACGGCTTGGGCATTATGGTCGAACCCGTCATAAGGCGCCATCAGACGATCTAATGCGTCCTCACCCGTATGACCAAACGGGGGATGGCCTAAATCATGAGCAAGTGCCACGGCCTCGGTCAACTCGACATTTAACCCCAGCACACCCGCAAGCGTCCGCGCCACCTGCGCCACCTCTATCGAGTGTGTCAGACGAGTGCGGAAATAATCCCCCTCGTGCTCCACAAAAACCTGTGTCTTGTGCTTTAATCGTCGAAACGCGCTACAATGTATGATCCTGTCCCTGTCACGTTGAAATACGGTGCGAAAGGCACTTTCTTGTTCTGGAAACAACCGACCCCTTGTTTGATTTGGATCAGAAGAAAAGCGGCTTTGCATCGCGCAGGCATCCTTGTTATCGCGTCTTGTTCTCTCTATATTATACAAGTGAGGAAAGAACAAAGCCCTCAGGAGTGTACGATGAACTTGCCGCCAAAAGTGACCGAGCGCGCATTTGCGAGACTGAATGAAATAGAAGCCGCCGCTCAGGGCCAAGTTTTACGGATCGCTGTCGCAGGCGGTGGATGCTCTGGGTTTCAGTATGAAATTACACTAGACAAGAAGGCTCATGATGATTTGATCCTTAGCGGCCAGGGCCAATCTGTTGCAATCGACAGCACCTCTCTACCGTTTTTGTACGACGCTGTCATTGATTTTAGCGATGAACTTATTGGGGCACGCTTTGTGATCAACAATCCAAATGCGAGCAGCTCTTGTGGCTGTGGTACAAGCTTTTCAATGTAAAAATCTGACTTACCCGTTAATCACCACCATGTCGCTGCGGGAAAATGTACTGAAAAATTCAGCAAACCGGCCGCTTGAATTTTCGACTGTTTGGAGAAAATCAGACGTGTCTTCGCTCATCTTTTCGGTCACAAATGTACGCATATTGTGCGAATCAGGCCGTCTTGTCTCATTCATCGACAAAATGACCTGAGAGATCAAACGCA
>WTIQ01000130.1 GCA_011525185.1 Paracoccaceae bacterium
GTGGTGTTTAATGAACACGAAGGCTCTTTCCTCGTTGGGATGATGGCAGCTGAAGCGTCAAAATCAGGGACCGTTGGCTTCATCGGCGGAATGGATGTACCGCTTATCCGCAAATTTGCCTGTGGCTATGTCCAAGGCGTAAAGGCGGTAAACCCTGATGCCACGGTTATTCAAAATATGACGGGGACGACACCAGCCGCTTGGAACGACCCTGTGAAAGGCTCAGAATTGACCAAAGCGCAAATTGCTCAGGGCGCTGACGTTGTTTATGCCGCCGCAGGGGGAACTGGGGTTGGCGTATTGCAAACCGCAGCGGACGAAAACATCCTGTCTATTGGGGTGGATAGTAACCAAAACTATCTCCACTCTGGCAAGGTTTTGACCTCTATGCTCAAGCGTGTCGACAACGCTGTTTATGACGCTTTCTCTCAAGGCGCAGATCTTGAAACAGGGTTCAACGTGATGGGAATTGCCAATGGTGGTATCGGTGTTGCGGTCGATGAGCACAATGCTGGTCTTATCAACGATAAAATGATGGCGGCGACCTATAAGTCTGCCCTTGATATTGCAACGGGAGCGCTGTCTGTGCACGATTACATGTCGGATAACAGCTGCCCAGTCGAATAATCATATGACACAAATCGACAACGCTATGGGGCGACAGGAAACTGTCGCCCCTGCTATTGAACTCATAGGAATTTCAAAAGCATTCGGCCCTGTTCAGGCCAATAAAGACATTTCTATTCGCGTCATGCCAGGTACAATTCACGGGATCATCGGTGAAAATGGGGCTGGAAAATCGACGCTGATGTCAATCCTCTATGGCTTTTACAAAGCGGATGCAGGAGAGATTTTTATCAATGGCGCAAAGGTGCGCATTCAGGACAGCCAAGCGGCGATCGGTTCTGGCATTGGAATGGTCTTTCAGCATTTTAAGCTGGTCCAAAATTTTACAGTCCTTGAAAATATTATTCTCGGTGCAGAGGACGGCGCGATGTTACGGCCCTCACTGGCTAAGGCCCGTCGCGTCCTCAAAGATCTTTCAGAAGATTATGAGCTGAAAATTGATCCAGAGGCGGTCATTGAAGACCTCTCCGTGGGCCATCAACAGCGTGTGGAAATTCTTAAAGCGCTTTATCGACAGGCCAATATTCTCATTTTGGATGAGCCAACAGGGGTATTAACCCCTGCCGAAGCGGATCAACTTTTTCGTATTCTTGAGCGGCTGAAAGCCGAAGGAAAAACCATCATTTTGATCACGCATAAACTGCGTGAAATTATGGATGTGACCGATACGGTCTCGGTTATGCGTCGTGGTGAGATGACCGCAACAGTCAAAACCAGTGAGACCAATCCGCAAAAGCTTGCCGAGCTGATGGTGGGGCGCAAGGTTCTTTTGCAGGTGGATAAGAAACCAGCCACTCCAGGCGCCAATATTTTAGAAATCAAAAATCTCTCGGTCCATGACGACGCGGGTGTTGCGCGGCTGAAAGGCATTGATTTGACCCTCAAAGAGGGTGAGGTTTTGGGTATTGCAGGGGTTGCGGGCAATGGTCAGTCTGAACTTTTGTCTGTTTTGGGCGGCTATCAAAGCGCAAAAGGAGAAATTCAGGTGCGTGGACATGCCATAGATATTTCTCAGGCCTCTCAGGGCCAAGAGCGCCGCGCCGTCGGTATCTCTCATGTTCCAGAAGATCGCCAGAAAGAGGGCCTTATCATGGAATTTTCCGCATGGGAAAATTCGGTTTTTGGCTACCATCTTGATCCCAAATATAAATCTGGTGCCTTGATGAACAATCGCCTGATCAAAGAAAGTGCGTCAGGACAGTTTGAGCGCTTTGATGTCCGCCCCCCAAATACCAGATTGAAAGCCCGCAATTTCAGCGGTGGGAATCAGCAAAAGATCGTGCTTGCGCGCGAGATTGAACGCGATCCTGATATCTTACTGGTCGGGCAGCCGACGCGTGGCGTGGATATTGGGGCGATTGAGTTTATCCATCAACAAATCATCGCCTTGCGGGACAAAGGAAAGGGTATTCTTCTGGTCTCGGTCGAATTGGATGAAATACTCTCACTTTCTGATCGTATCGCGGTGATGTTTGACGGGCGTATTATGGGTGAGCGATTGGCGCATGAAACAGATGAAAAAGAGTTGGGTCTTTTGATGGCTGGTATTGAGACGGGGTCTGCGTGATGCAAAGAATTCCTCAATGGGCAGACATTATTTTGGTCCCCTTTTTATCGCTTGTCTTAGCTGCGTTCATCTCTGCACTTGTGATCCTTGCGATCGGACAGGATCCGCTTGAGGCGGTCAATCTCATGATAACGGGCGCCCTTGGCTCTACTTATGGCTGGGGCTATACGCTTTACTATGCGACCAATTTCATGTTCACAGGCCTTGCGGTCTCGGTCGCCTTCCATGCGCGTCTTTTTAATATCGGAGGTGAGGGGCAAGCCATGCTTGGAGGATTGGGGATCGCATTGGCGGTGCTCTTTATTCCTTGGCCCCATTGGAGCATCGCGCTTCTTGGTGCATCGCTTATGGCGGCTTTGTTTGGTGCTTTATGGGGATATATTCCCGCGATCTTACAGGCCAAGCGAGGCAGTCACATTGTGATTACCACGATAATGTTCAATTTTATCGCAGCGGGATTGCTTAATTATCTTTTGGTTGATGTCTTGCGTCCGCCAACATCGATGGACCCCTCGACGGCATCATTTCCAGAAGCGACCCATCTGCCCACATTACACGAGATATTAGCTCCATTTGGAATTGCATTTTCCAAAGCTGCGCCAGCCAATGTGACCTTGCTTATTGCTTTGGCGGCGTCGCTTCTGGTCTGGATATTGATTTGGCGCACACGGCTTGGCTATGCGATCCGCGCCTTTGGCGAATCTGAATCAGGGGCCAAATATGCGGGGATTAACCCGGTGCGCATCACGGTTGTGACCATGTTGATTTCAGGCGGTCTTGCAGGATTGATGTCTATCAACACCACAATGGGAGAGGCGGAACGGCTGATTTTGAATTCAACTGAGGGGGCTGGGTTTATAGGAATTGCGGTGGCTCTGATGGGTCGAAGTCATCCAGTAGGCGTTGTATTGGCCTCGCTTTTGTTTGGATTTCTCTATCAAGGCGGCGCTGAATTGGCACTTTGGATGTCGATCCCTCGTGAATTGATTGTGGTTATTCAAGCTCTCGTCATTCTTTTTACAGGCGCGCTTGATAATATGGTCCGCATGCCAGTTGAGGCGCTTTTCTCCGCCTTTCGTAAATCAGGAGCGAGCCAATGACTGAGATGCTGAGTGACCTTATCACAGTGCTTGGATCAACCATGCGTTTGTCGACGCCCTTGCTACTGGCCTGTTTGGCGGGCTTATTTTCGGAACGGGCTGGTATTTTTGATATCGGTCTAGAGGGTAAAATGCTTTCTGCCGCCTTTTTCTCTGCTGCCCTTGCCGCGATTACGGGGTCGGTTTGGATGGGGCTTGCCGCTGGTATCGCCGCCGCGCTTCTTCTCTCTGTGATTCATGGGCTGGCATCGGTCACCTTTCGTGGCAACCAGCTTATCTCTGGTGTCGCGATCAATTTTCTCGCTGCTGGAATGACGGTTTTGGTGGCGCAAAGTTGGTTTAAACAGGGGGGGCGGACGCCCTCTTTGGTGGGTGATGGGCGATTTAATGGAATTGATCTCCCCTTTGCTGATGCGCTCGGCGGTATTCCGATTTTTGGAACGATTTATCGGGATCTGTTGTCTGGGCATTCCATCCTCGTTTACGTTGCCTTTTTGATGGTGCCTCTCACATGGTGGGTGCTTTATCGCACGCGCTTTGGTCTGCGCCTTAGGGCCGTCGGTGAAGCCCCAGAGGCTGTTGACACAGCGGGAATATCTGTTCCGATGTTACGCTATGCTGCGATTGCCATTTGCGGGGTGCTTTGCGGAATTGCTGGAGCCTATCTTGCCACTGGATTGCAAGCGGGCTTTGTCAAGGATATGACGGCCGGTCGCGGCTATATCGCGCTTGCGGCTCTTATTTTTGCAAAATGGCGCCCGTGGTATGCGCTTCTCTCCTGTCTTCTTTTTGGGTTTTTACAGGCCTTGGCACTTCGTTCCGACCTAATAGAAAAGTACTTTTACTTCAAAGTGCAAATCCAACTCTTGGATGTTTTACCGTATATTTTGACGGTTATCATCTTGGCTGGATTTGTCGGCAAAGCCATACCACCACGCGCAGGCGGAGAGCCCTATGTCAAAGAGCGCTGAAGGCGGCACAAATTGGACCGTTTTGCAGTCAATTCGATGAGCGATCTTGCAATCTGATGATCTTCTGGTTTAGGAGGTCTCATGCAGGTGTATCTCCCGATTGCTGAAGTTTCTGTTAACGCCTTTCTCCTCTTGGGTTTAGGTGGGATTGTTGGCATTTTATCGGGAATGTTTGGCGTTGGAGGAGGGTTCTTAATGACGCCGCTCCTCTTCTTTATTGGCATTCCTCCAGCTGTTGCTGTGGCAACAGAAGCCAATCAAATCGTCGCCTCAAGCTTTTCTGGTGTACTTGCCCATTTGCGAAGAAAATAGGTTGATTTCAAGATGGGTACGGTCTTGTTGGTAGGGGGCTTACTGGGCGCGCTTCTGGGTGTTTTTGTGTTCAATTACCTGAAAAGCCTTGGACAGGTCGATCTGCTGGTGCGGCTTTGCTACGTCGTTTTTTTAGGCGTCATTGGATCATTGATGTTTGTTGAAAGCATTAATGCGATGCGCCGTGCGTCGCAGTCAGCAGCTCCGCGCAAGCGACGCAAGGAGAGAACACTCGCACAAACGTTGCCTTTTAAAATGCGTTTCCGTACCTCTGGGCTTTATATCTCGGTCATACCGCCATTTTTGGTTGGTATCGTTGTTGGTATCTTATCTGCCATCATGGGAGTCGGCGGTGGCTTTATCTTGTGCCTGCCATGATTTATCTATTTGGTATGCCGACAAAAGTGGTTGTAGGGACATCTCTTTTCCAAATCATCTTTGTCCCCGGTTTTTCCACTCTTTTTCCTTCAACGACGAACTTCACTGTGGATATGGTTCTGGCTGTCTTGGTGTTGGTGGGCGGGGT
>WTIQ01000400.1 GCA_011525185.1 Paracoccaceae bacterium
TCGATGGTCTACTGGCGAATGACAGCCTTGCAAACTTTGGTGTTCACCACAAAGCTCTTTTTAATCTTTTTCAAAATGATTACGAAGCATGCGAAAAAACCATATTGGATTACATCGCTCGGGGGCGAGATGTTTCAGGTCGGACCGCGCCCTTGCTGATTTATGCCGTGGCGATGCAAGGCAGGTTCGAAGATGCACAGCAACTGGTTGCTGACTTCTATCAAGGTCCTATTCCAGCACATATGCAAGCATTGGCTCTTGCGATTGAGCAGTCCCAACGACCAGCTGATCCCTATATTACGTCACCAAGAGACGGTGTT
This sequence comes from Paracoccaceae bacterium, assembly GCA_011525185.1. Lineage (GTDB taxonomy): Bacteria > Pseudomonadota > Alphaproteobacteria > Rhodobacterales > Rhodobacteraceae > LFER01. The sequence continues at coordinate 321 of WTIQ01000400.1, forward strand.
GCGGAGGCTTTTTTGACCTTTGCACAGGTGTTTCAAGCCTCTGAAAATGGCCAAGATGCCCTTATACTCGCGCGGATTGCGGAATATCTGTCGCGCGAAAAGGACCATGCTATTTTGCTAAGTGGCGATATTTTAACAGATATGGAGCAATATCACCTCGCGGCCAAAACCTATGACACGGTCTCCGAGGCAAGTTATTTGTTTCATACAGCAGAACTTGGACGCGCGGATGTTTTAAGAGCGGATAAGCGCCCAGAAGAGGCGATAGATGTCTTAAGTGCCCTGACACAAAGCCATCCTGAATTTCGTCAGGCGTTTCGTTCCCTTGGAGATGTGCTTCGCAATGAGGAACGATATGAAGAGGCGGCCCGCGCCTATACAACAGCCATTGATTTGGCTGAACAGCAAAACACCGTAACTTGGGTCCTGTTCCATCTTCGCGGCATGACCTATGAACGCTTGGGGCTTTGGGACAACGCGGAACAGGACTTTCGTCGTGCCCTGTCTCTCGAGCCTGACCAACCTTATGTGTTGAATTACCTTGGCTATTCGCTCGTTGAGAAGCAAATGAAACTGGATGAGGCGCTTGAAATGATTAAGCGGGCGGTGCAAATCGAGTCAGATAGCGGGTATATCGTCGACAGCTTAGGCTGGGTTTTGTTTCGTTTAAAACGCTTTGACGAAGCGGTAGGCCACTTAGAAAAAGCCGCCTCTCTGATGCCCGTCGATCCTATTATTAATGATCACTTAGGAGACGGTTATTGGGCTGTGGGTCGTAAACGAGATGCCCATTTTCAATGGCAGCGTGCTTTATCTTTTGAGCCAGAAGCGGCCGAAGAGGAACGCATTAGAAAGAAGATTGAAGTTGGCCTAGACCAAGTGCTGTTGGACGAAGGGGCGGAGCCGCTCACACCGATGCAAGGCGATGAATAGAGAATTTGCACCCGCAAAAATTAATCTCTGTCTTCATGTGACGGGACAACGGGCTGATGGCTATCATCTTTTGGATTCCTTGGTTTTGCATGTCGATGTAGGCGATTTTATTTCGGGTGTTTTTCACGATGCCCTGTCGCTTGAACTCATGGGGCCAACTGCTGCGGGTGTACCCCGTGACAAAGATAATCTTGTTCTACGTGCTGCGCGACTTTTATCCACCAAACATGGCGCTGAACTTACACTTGAAAAGCATCTCCCCAGTGCTGCTGGTATTGGGGGGGGATCTAGCGACGCCGCGGCGACAGTACGCCTGTGTGCACGACTTTGGGGTCTTCCTGTGCCAGCGCTGGAAGACCTCGCAAAGCTCGGTGCTGATGTGCCTGTGTGCATGGAACATGATCTGACGCGCATGCGGGGGATTGGTGAGCATCTGGACAGACTTGGGCCACCACCTGAATTTTATCTTGTTTTGGTGAACCCTCGGGTCAGCGTGGCTACGCCAGATGTTTTTCGAGCCCTTGAAAGTAAAACAAATTCCGAACTGCGAGGTCATCTTCCCGTGGGGGCGGACAGTGGGGGCTGGGTAAAATGGCTTGCGGACCAGCGCAATGATTTAGAGCGACCTGCGCGAAAGATTTGTCCTGTGATTGATGAGGTTCTCGAGGCGCTCTCTGCAACGCAAGAGGCCATGCTGGTGCGTATGTCTGGATCGGGCGCCACCTGTTTTGCACTCTATCCAAATAGAGCAGCTGCAGATGCAGCAAGTAAGCTTATATCAGAGGCGCACATGGAGTGGTGGGTGCGTCCGTGTCAAAGCTATTTTTCACAGCATTAATGCAGGCGTTTCACAACGTGTTCGCTTAAGGCATAAAGATGGTCTTTAATCTCATGCGAGGGTAACTGTGCAAGCGCACTCTGCGCTGTTTCGGCCCAACGAAAAGCCTCGGCCCGCGTTTCTTCTATAACGTCATGTTTATGCAAAAGCGCGAGCGCGTGTTCTAAATCGCCGTCTCTCTGATCGCCCTTTTCAATCGTTCTTTTCCAAAATGAGATCTCGCTGTCATCCGCTTTTGAAATTGCTTTGATAAAGGGGAGGGTCAGTTTGCGCTCACGGAAATCATCTCCGATGTTTTTCCCTGTTTTTTCTGCGTCTCCTACCACATCCAGCAAGTCATCAACGATTTGAAAGGCGATTCCTAAAGCATCCCCATAGGCAAATAGAGCCGTCACATGCGCCTCCTCCGCGCCTGCAATAACACCGCCGACTTCTGTTGCAGCCGAAAATAGAGCCGCTGTTTTGCCGCGTACCACTTTGAGATAGGTCTCTTCGGTTGTTGCAAGGTTTTGTGATGCAGTGAGTTGCAGAACTTCGCCCTCGGCTATGGTCGCAGAGGCATTTGCCAAAATATCCAAAACGCGAAGGGAGCCCGTTTCAACCATCAATTGGAAAGAGCGCGAGAACAAATAATCCCCGACCAAAATGGAGGATTTATTATCCCAAAGCCGATTGGCAGTGGGGCGACCACGGCGTTGTGTACTTTCATCCACAACATCATCATGTAAGAGCGTTGCCGTATGGATAAATTCCACAACCGCGGCGAGATGAATATGATAGGGTCCAGTGTACCCAAAAAGCTTGGCGCTCGCTAACGTCAAAAGAGGACGCAAGCGTTTGCCGCCTGCATTGACGAGATGAGCCGTCACCTCTGGTATACGCGGTGCATTTTCCGATACCATACGCGTATTTATAACGTGATCCACATCTGCCATCTCTTGAGATAGAAGATCAAACAGCGCTTCATGTGGTTTTTTTGCGATGTCCTTCACGGATCACCCCTCTTTTGCCCATCTCGACTTTCTAGGACTATTTGACTAAATATCAAGCCATGAAAGAGCTTTTGCGCACCAATGATGTCACAGTGCTCGCATATGTCGATGCGATCCTCACGTCTGAGGATATCGCGCATTACGTGTTTGACGGAAATATGAGTGTCTTGGAGGGAAGCATTGGTTTGTTCCCGCGCCGTGTCATGGTCGCAGAGGATGATTTTGATCAAGCTTTAATCTTGATGAAAGAAAATGATATTGACCTCGCCGCTGTATGATCCCATTGGTTCGGATGCGACGCTAGATGGGTTTTTGGGCGGTAGATTACGGATCGAACAGCCCAAGCGCGGATATAGGGCAGGGATTGATCCTGTTCTTCTCGCTGCTTCTGTCTGCGCGGTTCCAGGTCAATCGGTGCTGGAGCTGGGGTGCGGGGTTGGTGTGGCCTCGCTTTGCCTTGCATATCGCGTAAAAGGTCTCTCAATTACTGGTATTGAACGCATTGATGCCTTGGTGGAACTTGCCAAAAAGAATGCACACCGAAACGCACTGGATCTGTCTTTCGAAGCCGCAGATTTACAAGACTTGCCTCAAGAGATCAGACAACAGCAATATGATCACGTGATTGCAAATCCTCCCTATTTTTTGCGCTCTGAGGGGAGTGTTTCTGAACAAATGCTTCGAGAAAGCGCCCGCGGAGAAGAGACCGAGCTTGCAAAATGGCTGGAGATAGCCGCTAAGCGGGTCAAGCCCAAGGGCTATGTACACTTCATTCATCGCACCCAAAGACTTCCCACTTTATTTGCGGCTCTGCCAAAGTCTCTTGGGAGTATTACGATTTTACCACTTGCCGCGCGTCAAAACCGCCCGAGCGAGTTGATGATACTACGCGCCCGAAATGGCGGGCGTTCCCCCTTTCGTTTGTTACCCCCGCTCATCATGCATTGCGGCGCGATCCATGAAACAGATGCATCAGACTATAGTGAAACGATTCGGGCAGTTTTGGAGGACGGAGCCGCGCTGAAAGCTCTTTCTTGAAGGCGATCTGGCTTCAATGCGTGAATTAAGCGAATTTTTACCTATTTCGTGCTCATTTTGCATCTGCAGCGTGACAAAATGTCCACAATATGCTGCCCTGATTAAGTTGGTAAAAGGAGTAGAAAATGAGCGTATCGGCGCACGTCACTGAATTACAGAAAAAACATGAACAGCTCTCACAGCTTGTCGAAAAAGAACAAAAATCGCCGGGAACCAACGACTTTACAATCACGCAGATGAAAAAAGAGAAACTTAAGCTGAAAGAGGAAATTCAGCGCTTAAAAAACTAAGTCTCTAAAAATTCTCAGTGTATTATTTTGCCATTTCGTTTGTTCGCCACAAGCGAGATGGCAGCCGAAAGGGACAGCTTGACAAATTCATCCAGTCAAGTCCCCGATTTCTATGACTTTGAATAGCCCGCCCTCGCGTTCTCCTACGAGGGCGATTTTTCCAATTTGGAACGGGCTGGGCAAAAGGGGTGCAAATAGGCTGATGAGTTCGCGTTCGGTTTCATCGGTGATCTGCACATTTAAAGGGCTCGTCAAAGTGATGTGAAACCGAAAAGCGTCCTCCACAAAGGGATACCCCCATTTCACGAGCATTTGCTCTTGATAAGGGGTGAGCCTATTTTTACGCCTTTTTGCAAGCTCTTGAGGCGTTAAGGCTGCGCGATGTGGCTCAAACGTTTCAAGACATTTCATGGCCAACTGATTGATCGTTTCAGATTCGCCCTCTGGAATAAGCGCGAAGAACCGACCAAGCTTTTGAATACTCAAATGATCCGCACGCGCGGCTTGGGTCGTGGTGCAAAATTGACGGAAGTCTTCGATGAGACGTTCCAAACTCGTTTCAGGGCTCAAGCGAAACGGTGCTTTCAGCGTTGCATGAAACCCATATTTATGAGGTCGTGCAATTCGATTTTGATGCACCTCGATATCTGTAATCGTTCCTGGGAAAGGCACTTCCGTGCCCTTTATGGC
>WTIQ01000085.1 GCA_011525185.1 Paracoccaceae bacterium
CTTCGGCACCTTTTTACGACCTATCCGTTTTTGCAAGGCATTAAAGGGAAGCGGCTTTTCCCCGACCCAACCGATTATTTCACCATCCAAAACGGTTCCGTCGGGCAGATCAGCGCTAAGGCGTGCAAATTCTGGGAACCGATCCGTGACCAGCTCTTCACCACGTGACCAGACATAACAGGCACCGCCACGCACCACAATTTGACCCCGAATGCCATCCCATTTCCACTCTGCATGCCAATCGCTCACCTCACCCAACTCAGAGGGCTCTCCCTCAACGGCATGGGCAAGGCAGAAGGGATAGGGACGAGACTGATCAGCCCCAAGGCCCTCTGCTTCGATAAGGTCATACCACGTGTTTTGATTTGGATCCCAAGCCCCCATCAGCCGATGCGCAATTTCGGTTTCGGGCTTATCCACCACCAAAGACACCGCCCGCGCCATGAGTTTTTGACTTACACCGACGCGAAAGCCACCCGTTAGAAGTTTGTTGAACACAAATCGCTCATGTCCCGAAAAACGTGCCCATGACGAAAGAACAAATTCCTTTTTATCATTTATATTAAAATTACTTATACCCTGTATTTGATGTATAATATCAGACAAAGAGTCCGAGGCCTGTCCCCCGTCTTGCGGCAAAATCAATGCGATTGTCTCGGCCAAATCACCGACAACAGCGTAGGTCTCTTCTAACAACCAAAGTGGAAGCCCCGAAACTTCTGATGCCCACTCCCGCAGGACGGTTGTACTCACGCTCCGCTTAGGACGTCGCCCCATAAAGAGCGCGAGACACCAAAGACGATCACTTTCCGACGCGTCCCGTAAGTATGCTTCTAATGCGTCCACTTTTAGCGTGGTTTTCGTGGTTTGCTCTAAAGCAGTGATCAATTGTGAAAAGCGTTTCATTGGGGCACGGACTCACTTTGTGCCTCGCGCAGCTCATCACCCTCCGCGTCACCAATCTCTGCCTCACCATTTTCTGTCTCACCATCCTCTGTCTCGCCAGAAAATTCAGTGCGCACAACACGTGCATTGTACCCTTGGCTATTCAGCCATTTGGTGAAAATATCCGTGTAACCATGCGTAACGTATATATTTTCCGCTCCCGTTGCAGCGATAGTGCTGTTCAGCCCTTCCCAATCTGCATGATCTGACATGATAAACCCACGATCTGCAGCGCGGCGACGGCGCACCCCGCGCAGTCCTATCCAGCCACTGGCAAAGGCAAGCGACACGGCGCCAAAACGGCGCGACCAAGTGCTCCCCAGAGCCGAGGGAGGCTCGGTGATCAGATGCCCCGCTTGCGGCTTGCGATCTGTTTCAGGGGTAACCTGTTCGGTTTGAGGCAACGAGATGCCCTGTGCGCGCATCACACGGTTTGTCCCCTCAACTGCACCATGGGTCAGAACCTTTCCGATCGAGAGATCAAGACCACAAAGAAGCCGCTGCGCCTTACCTAATCCATAGGCACCCAAAATACTCACGACACTCTGTTCAGCGTTTTTGGCCCACCATTGGTTAATGTTCGCAAATATCTCTTTTTGCGGACGCCAGCGAAAGGCTGGAAGCCCAAAGGTGCTTTCCGTGATAAAGCTGTGGCAACGAACAGGCTCAAAGCCCGTTGAGAGCCCGTCATGTTCTGTTTTATAATCTCCAGAGACGACCCAAACTTCCCCGCCAACCTCAATGCGGATTTGTGCCGAGCCGGGTACATGCCCCGCGGGATGCAGGCTCACCGTAGCGTTACCCATTTGCAGCGTTTCGCCATATGGGATTGTATCGCACTGAATATGGCCCAAACGATGTTTCAAAACAGGCGCAGCAATATCTGTCGCAAGATAGTGCCCATGTCCCGCGCGCGCATGATCGGCATGCGCATGCGTGATCACTGCGCGATCCACGGCACGCCAAGGATCAACATAAAAATCACCCGCAGGACAATAAAGGCCCTTGGGCGTGAATTCCAAAACAGCAGAACGTGTCATAGGCTGAATTTAGCTGTAACGACGCGCTTGACCAGAGGCAGTCGCGTGTTTGCCAAAGGTAATCCCGACATGCGATTTTGAGCATGGAAAAGACCGTTGCTTCATTTGGGTTACTTTAGATTTGCAAAACATATCCAGCATCGTATGAAAGGCCAACATCACAAGGGACAAACAACCACATGTCACGTATTCGCACCTTTAAATCCCGTATGCTAGCCCAAGACCCGCTCGCGGGTACATTTTTGAAAACACCCCATTATGTTTTGGTCGAAGTGCTCGCCAGCTCTGGTCTTGATTTTTTATGTCTAGATGCAGAACACGCCCCCTTTGATCGTGCGTCCCTTGATCAATGTCTTGCCGTGGCAACAGCGCTTGATTTTCCCGTTCTTGTGCGGGTGGCCGATGCCAGCCCGCGCGAAGTTCTCCAAGCCCTTGATTACGGTGCTGTGGGTGTTGTCGCGCCGCACATTGATACTGCGCAAAAGGCCGAGCAGCTTGCAAGAAGTGCGCGATTTGGCCTTGACGGGCGCGGCTATGCAGGGTCCAGCCGCTGGGCAGGCTATGCCACGCAAAAGATGCCGGATTTGCTTGCAAAATCGCGGGATGAAACAGTGGTCATCGCACAAATAGAAGAACCCAGAGGCGTCCAAAATGCGCAAGCCATTGCCGAGATCGATGGTATTGACGGGCTCTTTGTTGGACCAGCAGACCTCTCAGTTGGCTATGGAAAGAGCGATCAAAAGAGCGCAGAACTCACCGAAGCATTACGCCTCTGCGCAGAGGCGGCACGTGCCAGCCAGTGCCCCTACATGAGCTTTGTCGCAGATGCAAAACAAGCGCAAAACTGGCACGCTCAATACGGCATGTCGATGTTTTTCATTGCCTCAGAACATAGCTGGATGCGCAACGGCGCAAGATCGGATGCACAGGCTGTTCATGCCATTAAGTAATCCCCTAGAGCGGTTTTATATCGTCTTGAATTACTGGAACCGCTATAAATCTTAGATTTCACGCATTTTCGAACCCAAAAAAGTCACCTTTTTCCAAAAATTTCCTAATTAGTCTCATTTCAAATTCGACGTGCTCCCGTTGCGCGCGTGAGAAAGTTCCCTCAACAGTAAGCCTTACTGTGAGGAGTATCAAATTGAGCATATAGCATGAAACTTGACACAATTTTTATTGCCTCCCTCACAAACGAGTTCAGAATTTTAGAGCGGAATTGTTGGCTCTAAATGAGGCCTAAACACCCTAATAACTTAACATATATCGGGTATTCTAGCATAGCGTCGTGGATCGTCTGCGGGCGCCCGTAATCGCGTCAAGTTTGCGATTTTTAAATCATTTTATGGGCAACTGGCGCGTACCGTTTCTAAGGCATCAATTAAAGCCCCAAAATTAAATGGAGTATGATATGGCAAGGACAGAGCTCATCGTAGGAGGCGATTTTCAAAATGGAGGGGTGTTTCCTCCACACGGTTGGGACGCTTTTCAAACTTATGGTCAATGGTTTGGAAATAATATGGAAATCGGTCAGGCAAACCTATATTTGGACAGCACCTCTACTACCGATTATGTAGTTGAGATGGACGGGGTTCAGGGTCAGACAACAACTGTTGCACAGACGTTTAATGTGGCAGAAGACAATAAATCAGCACTTCTCAGTTTTGATCTTACAGGACGGAATGGTAAACCCCCAGAGCCAATTATTGTCGAAGTATTAGACGCAAATCAATTGGTTATTTTTTCTGAAACAGTAGAGCCAACGAATTCTGGTAGTTTTAGAAAATTTGAAATTGAATTTGATTTTGGTACCGCTGGGGATTACACACTACGTTTCAGTGAAGACCCTTCGCTAGATGATAACATCGGTTCGATACTCGATAATGTGTCCCTGACGGTTTGCTTTACGCGTGGGACCGAGATTACCACGTGCCAGGGCGAGATGAAAATTGAAGACCTGAAAGTTGGCGATTTAGTGGAAACGCTTGATGATGGTCTCAAGGCGATAAAATGGATTGGTTCAAAAAAATTGAGCCGCATTGACTTAATTTTCAATCCAAATATGCGACCTATTTTGATACGAAAAAACGCGCTCGGGCGTGACATGCCACGAGAGGATCTGCGTGTTTCGCCGCAACATCGCCTTTTGATTCGTTCCAAAGTCGCAAAACGTGTGCTCGGAGATCACGAAGCACTGGTCCCAGCAAAAAAACTCGTTGGCACTCCTAGAATTGAAGTCGATGAAAGCCTGGAGGACGTTGAATATTTTCACTTCGCCCTGGAGAGCCATTCTATCGTAACGGCACAGACGGCCTATGCGGAAACTCTCTATTTGGGATCCCAAGCTTGCAAAATGCTCGATGCGGACGCCCTTTCCGAGCTGAAGTTCTTGTTTCCAAAGTTGTTTGAAACAGAGATGAGACCTCACCCGGCCCGTCCGTTTCATTCTGGTCGTTAAGACATCGATAAGCTTCGCATGCGGCTTTCTAAAAATAGTAAACCGTTTGTGGAGGCCTATTGCGCATGAGCGTGAATGATATTTTAACTATATCAGAGCCTCTTGTCCTTACAAGCGAGAGAAATCTCAGGATCTTGGCCCGTCATATTGCAAGAGAACGGGCACAACCTCTCTCTGAGGTTATAAATGAGATCGAACACCTCTATGTGAAGACCGCCAAGGCTCAGTATGGTGAAGAGTATGAGTTCTGGTCACATATACAGCAGAATGGCCAAATAAAACTGGCGCAGGTCTTAAAGATTGTTGACCGTGTCGAATGTGAGCAACGGGAAGTTAAATTTACCGATGTAATTGCGTTTCGCCCCGACGCAAAAATTGGAACTTACATATGCAATGCTCTATCGCCAATTCACCCAGCCAAAATTGAGGAATGGTTAGCTGCCCCAGAAACACTTGTCCAAAAGGTCCAGATTTCGGCGCGTTTAGACACCTAAAATTCAATGAGGGCCTATAGCGGTTCATCTTTTATAGCAAACCTGTGTTCAATAAAAAGCGAACCGCTATACGCGTTGTTATCAGACCTCTATGTCTTCAATAGATTGGGAACTGGTCGCAGAGGGTTTTGACTTCTGCTTTGACTTTGGC
>WTIQ01000166.1 GCA_011525185.1 Paracoccaceae bacterium
GATATAGTGTAGGGCCTGTTGATGGCATTGCGGGGCGCAAGACCCGACGCGCAATTGAAGATTTTTACAAGGAACAAAGTCTCTTCTCGCAAAACGCGACGCCAGAGGACGTAGTGAACGCTCTCATTCAGGTCGTCGATCAAGAAAACATTAAAGGGCGTCATTATGGTCTATGTCGCCAGGACCAACCAGAGCATCACCATGAAAAACGCTTTGATGAGACATTTAATCTCTTGAATCATAAAGTGATCAAGACCTCCATTCCAGCCTATCGATCGTTTTCTTTTGGCACGCAAGATCCCGCAAAAGGAAACACGCCCTCCCCAGAAATCAAAGGCGTCGGAGACGTGAATAATGATGGTATTGATGACCTGATCATCGACTATTACGAAACCGCGGTACAACCTGTTATTTTACTTGGCCAAAAAAATGGCCGTTTTTTAGTGCGACCTGTTTCGGACAAAGCGAGTGCACGACGCCACATCCGAAATGGTGAATTCGTAGATATCAACAACGACGGTCTGCTGGATTTTGTCGGCTTTACCACAGGGGATCCAGGCATTCGGTGGATAGAGAATGGATCGGAGACCTTTGGGCAGGACATTCCTCGGGGCGAAACGGATATCTTGTTGATCAATCAAGGCGATGGCGCGTTTATAAACGTACCAATTCCAGAAGTGGGGAAAAATGATTGGAACCATGGTGGAACCTCTGCAGATCTTGATAACGATGGGTTCGTCGATATCCTGCCCCTACGGGAGGGCGAGCGGGAAAAGACGAGTCCCATCATCAATTCGGGCGGTAAGACGTTTACCCTGTCTCCAAATGAATATTCCAAAGATATTTCTCACTATCTAACCAGTGATATGGATAGCGGTGACTTTAACGGTGACGAATTTCAAGATATCGTTGTCACCATTACAACTTTGCAATCGCAAGCCCCCGCAGCATACGAAGACGTAGGGGCACTGCGCGTCCTTTATGGTGACGGGGATTTTGATTTCAGAGATAACCTTGAAGTGTCCTTTGGGCGCATGTGGCTGAGTGCCGAAGAAGGACAGGAGATCATTGCAAATTTTCGTGGCGAAATGATGCCTGGGACGAATGAGATTATCACAGAGATTAAGACAGGAAACGGCAATGTCGAAGCCTTAGATGTAGATTCCGATGGGCACGTTGATATTTTACTGGGGCAATATTTTACACCAAACGGGCTGTGGTCGGGTTCTGGTTTTAAGTTCTATCGCAACACAGGCACGTGCTTTTACGATGCAACCGCAGATTTCTTTCCCAATCAGGATACGAATAGGAATATCAAAAACAACGCGTTCACCAATTATATCCATAATTTTCACATGGGAGATGTGAACAACGACGGCTTGCCCGATCTTGTGCTACAAACCGATGGCGCGAATTCAGAGTGGATGCAGGATTATCCGAATAAGGGACATCCCTACGTGTTCATAAACCAAAACAATCAAGTGTTTCTGCCCGTGAATTTCCGAGACGGGAGGGTAGATAGCCTATTGGGGTTAGATGATATCGTTCCAGGCGATTTTAATGGCGATGGGTTAACAGATATCCTCGGTCTTTACGCCCGCGATCAAGAGGTGCATGTCAGGCTCATGTTCCCGCGCACGCCAGTTGATTGGACACAGGTCGAAGATCATTTAGCTGGAAGCTACATCGCCTCTTGGTACATCGGCAATGTCAATGAAAATGGTAAATTGGAATTCCAAGGCACTGATCAACTTACGCTCTCAAAAGGGACAGGGCAATTTGAAGGGCTGAGCGGATTTCAACCAAATCATACCATGCGGCGGGAGCTGCGGGTTCAATATGACCCTGATGGAACTCTTTCCATAAGTGGTGATCTGGATCTCTTGGACCCCCTTCGAAGCTATCCCACAACTTTTTCTGGTGATTTAAATGACCTTGAAATTCGTACGACTTGGCAAGAGGGCGATCTCATCGTAATAAAACTCTTACCCGCGCCATAAGATAGCGATAAAGCCACAATGCCATTTTCATTTCAAACCACCGTGAAACCAGAGTGGATTGATTATAACGGTCATATGCAAGACGCATTTTATGGACTGGTCTTTAGCTACGCAGTTGATGCCCTTCAAGATGATGTAGGATTCGATCGAAAATATCGGGAAGAGACGGGACATACGATTTATCTCGTCGAAGAACACAAATTTTTTCTAAACGAAGTTAAAGAAGGCGATGACCTTGATGTGAGCATCCATGTGATTGCTGCAAAATCGAAACTCTTTCACCTCTATGCGATTATGCACAGTCAGGGTCGTGATGTGGCCATTTCAGAACTCGTTGAAATGCATGTTCGACAAAAGCCCAAGCCGCATGGTGTAGAAATTCCTCAGTCCATTTTAGACAAGCTCTTGGCTTACGAAATCAGACCAGAGGAATTATCCGCCTACAAAAAACGCTCTCGTTTGATGCAGCTCAAATAACGACGATCAAAGGCCCTTACAGACCAAGGTAGGTGTCTCGAACATCCTGTGCCCTGTCCAAAGCCTCTGATGTCCCACTCCAAACCACTTTCCCGCGGTGTACGATATGGTGGCGGTCGGCGAGCTTCATGAGGTCTTTGAGGTTCTTATCAACAACGAGAATGGAAAGCCCCTCTTGACGGATGCGGTCAAGCGACTCCCAGATTTTTTGACGGATCAAAGGGGCCAAACCCTCCGTCGCTTCATCTAGGATCATCAACTTGGGATTGGTCATAAGCGCCCGCCCGATGGCCAACATCTGCTGCTCTCCTCCTGAGAGGAGGTTACCCATGCTTTGCTTGCGCTGCGCCAATTCGGGAAAGAGATCATAGATGCGCTCTGCCGTCCATGCGCCCGTCTCGCTCCCCCGCGCCGTTGCAATCAGGTTTTCATGGGTCGTCAGATTAGGAAAGATTTGACGCCCTTCTGGCACCAGACCGATACCGAGTTTGGCAACCTTATAGCTTGGCCAAGCCGTGATATCTGTTTCATCAAACAGAACTTGGCCAGAGGTTTTAGATACAATCCCCATGACAGAGTGGATTGTCGTTGTTTTACCCATCCCATTGCGACCGAGAAGCGTAGCCACTTCCCCCGCCTCAATCGAAAAATCAATGCCAAACAAGGCCTGACTGTGCCCATAATGCGTGACCAAATCAGAGACCTTTAACATCCCTAACCCTCCCCCAGATAGGCCTGTTGGACATCCGCATTCGCGCGTATCTCTTCTGGCCGCCCCGTGGCGATGATATGTCCGTAAACCAGCACGGAAATCCTATCAGCGAGTGAGAAAACCGCATCCATGTCATGTTCAATCAAGAGCATTGTCTGTTGGCCCTTTAAGCTTTTCAAAAGGCTTATCATCTGCTGTGCTTCTTGTGCCCCAAGCCCTGCAAGCGGCTCATCCAGCAAAAGCAGCTGCGCATCACCCGCCAAGGCCATCGCAACTTCAAGACGCCGCTGCTCCCCGTGCGCAAGATTGTCCACGCGTGAATTGAGCTTTTCCTCAAGACCAACCTGCGCGGCAAAGATGCTGGCCTTTTCCCGTTGGCTCCTGCGTGTTCTGGCATTTGTCCAAAACTTAAATGAATGGCCCGCACGGACTTGAACGGCCAATTGTAAGTTATCCAAGACACTCATCGTGCGAATTAGCGACGTAATTTGATAGGTCCGGCTCATGCCCAAATGCGGCCGTTGGTGCTCGCCGAGCGTTGTGATGTCACGGCCTGCAAAATGGACTGTGCCGCTGTCGGGCATGACGTTGCCGCAGAGCTGTGAAATCAATGTCGTTTTACCAGCCCCATTTGGACCTATAACCGCATGTAGTTCGCCTTGATCCAAAGAGAGGTGCAAATCATCAGTGGCTTTTACGCCGCCATAGGCTTTGTTCAAACCTTGGACTTTTAGCAGTTCAGTCATGTTTGACCTCTTCCTGCGCCACGTCTTCTCGCCCTAAGAGAGAGGACAAACCACCGCGCACAAAGAGCACGATCCCGATCAGCATAAGGCCAAAAGGCAGATGCCAATAGACCGTGAAAGTTGAGAGCACCTCTTCCACCACGATAAATGTGATCGCCCCCAAAAGCGGCCCCAGCGTCGTTGCCACGCCACCGAGAATGACCATGAACATCAATTCACCCGAGCGTGCCCAATCAATCATTTCTGGCGAGATAAAGGTCGTAAAGTTCCCAAGCAAGGCGCCAGCAAAACCACAAATCACACCTGATATGACATAAGCTGCAAGCTTATATCTAAACGTATTGTAGCCAAGCGAGATCATCCGCGCTTCGTTGCCCTTTATACCTTCAAGGACCATTCCAAATTGCGAGCGCGCGATGCGACGCACCACCCACATAAAAAAGAAGAGGCTCAGCACCGCGACCAAAAACATTTGCACAGGATCATCGAGCGAAATGAGCGGAAACTCTGAACGCGTGTCAATCACGAGCCCATCATCGCCCCCGTATTCTGCAATCGAGACCAGCAGGTAGTAGACCATTTGGGCAAAGGCCATCGTGATCATAATAAAATAAACACCCTTGACTTTGAGACAGACAAGACCTGTCAAAAAGGCAAAAAGCGCACTCGCAACAAGGGCCAAAGCAATATGTAAAAAGCCATTGGTGGACGCGATGATATCGAGACCACCATAGAGCCAATGATGAGCAGGAATGCCAACAGCGTAGGCTCCAATCCCAAGATAGGCCGCATGCCCAAAGGACACCATGCCACCATAGCCAAGGATCAGGTTCAAGCCAACCGCTGCAATTGCAAGAATGCTCAGACGTGTCGCCAAATCAAGGTAAAAGGCATAGCCAAGCGTATTGAGGAGCAACGGCACACAGAGCATGGCCAGTAAGATTGCAATTTTCGTGATCCTCCCCTTAACCTGCATCACGTTCACCGCAGCTTCGGAGGAAAGAGACCTTGCGGCCGTGCCGAAAGGTTAACGGCCATAAGGATATAGATCAGCATAGACGAAAGCGCAGTGGCGGAATTTTCGGCAGCTGAACTTGACATGACTAGTTTAAATATATCGTCCAATAAAGCGCGTCCTAAGG
>WTIQ01000465.1 GCA_011525185.1 Paracoccaceae bacterium
GTATGACCGTGGGTCGAATTCATCCCCAACTCGAAGTGAAAATCATAGACGAAAACGGCGAGACTGTCCCTCCCAACACGCAAGGCGAGCTTTGCACCAAGGGGTATTC
Organism: Paracoccaceae bacterium; assembly: GCA_011525185.1. GTDB lineage: Bacteria > Pseudomonadota > Alphaproteobacteria > Rhodobacterales > Rhodobacteraceae > LFER01. The sequence continues at coordinate 110 of WTIQ01000465.1, forward strand.
CGTCATGAAAGGATATTGGGAAGAACCAGAGAAAACAGCCGAAAGCATAAAAGAGGGATGGATGCATTCGGGTGATCTTGCTGTTTTGGATGATGAAGGCTTTTGTTCTATCGTCGGACGGGTCAAAGACATGATCATTAGAGGCGGGGAAAATATCTACCCACGCGAAATTGAAGAATTCTTATTTTTAAGACCTGAAATCTCACAAGTTCAAGTCTTCGGCATTCCTGATGAAAAATTTGGGGAAGACGTCTGTGCCTTTGTGATCCCAGCTCCAGGCTGTGCGCTTTCACCAGATGATGTCAGAGGGTTTTGTGTCGGAAACATCGCACATTACAAAATCCCCAAGCATATCCAGATCGTCAAAGATATTCCCATGACCATAACGGGAAAACCACAAAAATTTGTCATGCGCGATCAAATGCTCGAGATGCTGCATCAGAAAGGTGCATAACGCGTGCGTCTTTTTCTGTGTTTATTTCAGCAAAGCCTCTGGCCATCGCCGTTTGAGACGCTCCATGATTTGATCGCGTGTTTGACGATACGAGCGCAGTTGTGTGTCGCGTGTCTCAGCAAGTCCAGTGGGATCTAAAATAGGCCAATATTCCACCTCTAAGTGAAACAATCGCGTCAGGTCGAGCGCCCGCCTTTGGCTGGCTGGGGAAAGCGCCACAATCAGATCAAAGGAGGACAAATCATCCCCAAGCTTGTCCATCTCATCAAAACTACGGGCCCGATGGCGGGACAATTCCACATCAATTTCCTGACAGACCGCAATGGCAAACCCATCTATTTCAAGATCGTTTTCCACACCTGCGGATTGCACATAGACGCCGCTTCCATAGAGCTTTTTCATGATCCCCTCGGCCATAGGGGAGCGAACGGCGTTGTGATCGCAACAAAATAAGACAGATTGTGGAATAGATGTCGCCATCTAACCCTAGGCTCCAAAGTGCAAAACGCACATAAGTGTAAAGAGCCGCCGGGCGGTGTCGTTATCCACAATGGCTTTGCCATTCAGACGCTCTTCCAAAATACGTGCACCTTCATTGTGAATACCACGACGGGCCATATCTATGGTTTCAATCTGGCTAGGTGGCATATTTTTGACAGCATCATAATAGCTTTCACAAATGGACCAATAATCCTTTACGACCTGCCGAAACGGGGTCAGAGATAAATGAAACTCAGCTGCTTTATGCTGATCATCGGTCTGAATATCAAAGACCAATCGCTTATCGCGAATGGCCAATTCAAGGCGATACGGCCCTTCTGGGTAGATCACATCCCCACGCGGGGGCAGCTTAAATGTGTTCCCTTCTAGAATATCAAACATTGCGACACGTCGTTCCTGTTCAATTTCTGGCGTTGCAGGTGGCAAATCCCGATCATCAATTTCGATGTGTACAATATGTGTCATAGCGTCGTCGTCCTCATCCCGCAAAAGGCATGATCTTCACACCTATATCCGCGTTTTTGCCTAAATTACAGTCATAAAAATTGTAGTTGCACCTTAATTCATCCGCTTTAGGCGAGCTGTCACGGATAACCCGTGGGCTTCAAGGCTTTCAGAAGCGGCAAGGGTTTCGGCCGATGGACCGATCTCTTTCAAGGCTTCTGGACTCATAGAAGCCAGCGTGGTGCGTTTCATAAAATCCAAAACCGAAAGGCCCGAACTAAACCGTGCGGAGCGTGCGGTGGGCAAGACATGGTTCGGACCGCCCACATAATCCCCTATCGCCTCAGGCGTCCAAGCTCCAAGAAAAATGGCCCCCGCGTGGGTGATGTCTTCGCTCAGGCGCTTGGGATCAGCCACGCATAATTCCAAATGCTCTGGCGCAATCCGGTCTGAAAGCTCAGCCGCCATTTTGAGGTCAGGGACTGTGATAATTGCACCATAATCGCGCCAGCTTGCTCCCGCAATATCGCGCCGTGCTAAAGTCTTAAGGCGCCTCTCAACCGCGCCTTGCACCTTTTGGCCAAAGCTTATGTCGGTTGTGATCAAAATCGACTGGGCGCTTTCATCATGTTCCGCCTGTGAGAGTAAATCAAGCGCGATCCAATCTGGATCATTGTCAGCATCCGCAATGATAAGAATTTCAGAGGGACCGGCGATCATATCAATACCGACTTTGCCAAATACCCGCCGTTTCGCAGCCGCAACAAAGGCATTGCCCGGCCCCGTGATTTTATCCACAGGCTTGATAGTCTGCGTGCCATAGGCCAAAGCCGCTATCGCCTGCGCCCCGCCGATGCGATAGATTTCTTGAACCCCTGAGAGCTGCGCCGCCAGCATCACCAAAGGATTTATCGCAGCATCAGGCGTCGGGACTGTGATGACGAGACGCTCCACGCCCGCAACAGAGGCGGGAATGGCGTTCATCAGAACCGATGAGGGGTAACTTGCCAAGCCACCTGGCACGTAAAGACCAGCCGCAGAAACAGGCGTCCAGCGCCATCCAAGCTCTGCCCCGTTTGCCTCACGCCATATCTCGTCTTTGGGTTTTTGTTTTTCGTGATAGCGTCTTATCCGCTCAGCTGCCACTTCTAGAGCATCCCGCTCTTTGGGAGAGACCAAGGCCACTTGGGCGTCAAGCTCTGCCTCAGTTAGCCGCAAGATATCTGGCCGAAGCGTCATGCGGTCAAATTTTTCGGTGTATTCAATCAAGGCCTCATCACCGCGCGCGCGCACGTGATGAATGATATCAGCAACAACGGTATCCACATCGGGGCTGTCTTCCCGCTTTGCGGTTAGCAATCGCGTAAACGCTGCCTCAAATCCAACATCACTGGCATCTAAAAAAACGGGCATGACAACCTCCACTTCTTAAGGCGGCTCTTAGCCTCTAACGCGCGTAGCCTCAAGAGGATGTCTTACTCTGGATGGTGAGGCGTTTGACCCGAGGGTGCAAGATAGGGGCGCGTGACATCGCGCAGATTGATCTCTATAAGATCAACGTCCAATTTAAATGCGCCATCACCAGCAAGAGTAAGCATAAGAAAGATATCTCCTGCATCGCTTTCAGAGGCCTCCAATTGAAGAAGCGACAGGATAAGATCCTTATCACTCTTGTCAAACCCTTGAGAGGCAACACGGGCGACCGAATTAATCGTCAGCAAGGATTGGACCCGCTCTGGCGCAGTTGAATGGCCCTGAATTTGAGAGGATGTGTTTTCACGCTCCCATCGAAAACGATTGAGCAGCATGACCACGCGCCGCTGCTTTCGTTGCCATTTAACATCACTTATTTGAAGCACTGCATCCTGCAAAAGAGCAGAGAGAACCTGCACATCAGCTTGATCATTTGCTCCTAGGTTAAGAGGGCGCTCATAGGCATCCTCAAAACGTGCATCCCGTGTCACGATCCCTTTATCCTTTCAACATCGGCCCCGACCGCTTTGAGCTTCTCTTCGATGAATTCATAGCCACGGTCAAGATGATATACGCGACTGACAACGGTTTCGCCCTGTGCTGCAAGCCCTGCAAGAACAAGCGAAACTGACGCACGTAAATCCGTCGCCATAACAGGCGCGCCCTTGAGTTGAGGCTTTCCTGTGACCGTCGCTGTTCCGCCTTTCACATCAATAGACGCTCCCATGCGGATCAATTCAGGGGCGTGCATAAAGCGATTTTCAAAAATCGTTTCTTCCAGATGACAGACCCCTTCGGCGGTACACATCAGCGCCATCATCTGCGCCTGTAAATCTGTGGGAAAGCCGGGGAAGACTTCTGTCTTAACATCGACAGCCTTTACGCGCCCCTTGGTGTTGCTGACCCGCAGTCCCGCCTCTGTCTCGTTAATCTCAACCCCCGTCTTAGCAAGTTTTTCGCAAAACGACCCAAGAAGGGACATACGCCCGCCAAGAAGCTCAACCTCTCCCCCGGCAATTGCGGGCGCAAGCATATATGTTCCCAATTCAATGCGATCAACAAGCACAGAATGTGTTGCACCATGCAAACGATCAACGCCTTCAATCACAATCCGAGAACTTCCCTCGCCTTCGATCTGCGCGCCCATTTTTCGCAAACAAGAGACAAGATCAACGATCTCTGGCTCGCGTGCGGCATTTTCAAGAACAGAAGTTCCCTTCGCCAAACAAGCCGCCAGCAAAAAGTTTTCGGTCGCTCCAACAGAGGCAAATCGAAGACGATGCGTTCCCCCTTTAAGCCCATTCAAAGGGGCTTTGGCATGGAGATACCCTTCTTTTAATTCAATCTCAGCCCCAAGCGCCTCAAGCGCTGTGATATGCAGGTCCATCGGACGCGCCCCAATGGCGCAGCCGCCCGGTAAAGAGACAATCGCCTGACCAAATCGCGCCAAAAGCGGGCCAAGCACCAGATTTGATGCGCGCATTTTGCGCACAATATCGTAATCAGCCCTCCAATTGTCCAATCCATGCGAGGACATTGCAATCACCAGCCCTTTGTTCAAAACGCTGATCTCTGCCCCAAAGGACTGCAAAAGCTGCCGCATCGTAGAAATGTCGGAAAGGCGCGGCGCATTTGTGAGTGTGACAGGCTCTTCGCTCAACAAAGTGGCGGGCATCAATGTCAAACACGCATTTTTTGCCCCCGCAATGGGAATTTGCCCCGAAAGAGCTCCATTGCCCCGCACCAATATCGAATCCATTTACCCTGCCCTCTGCCCTTTACTCTTTTTTGGACTTTGCCTCAGATTGCGCCTTGAGACGTGCCTGTTCTTTTCGCTTTGCCATGTTCGATTTTAACGCGGACTTTAAACGATTTTCACGATCGCCGCCGCCTTTATTTGACTTAATTTTTGTCTCTCTATGGCTCATCCTATGTTCTTACATTATTAGATATTTAGGGTCCATATATCCCTTGCCTCTAAGCGAATTTACGTCTAATCACCGCAAATGAAAGCCGCAGTAGCTCAGTGGTAGAGCGCACCCTTGGTAAGGGTGAGGTCGGGAGTTC
>WTIQ01000491.1 GCA_011525185.1 Paracoccaceae bacterium
GTACATTCAAACTAAACCGTGACGCCGCTCTCACCGAGTGGCGCTCTTTAGTGACTTCATCGACATACACGTCAAATAAATCCTGATGCTTGGGCTCGTTTGTCTGACGGTAGTTAATGGATGGGTGGTGACTGCGTTAATTTTCAAGTCCTAATCAGGGCACAGAACGAAATCGAAAGCGCAGTGCCACTCACAATCGTGGTTATCGTTTTTCGTAAACGGCGCTTTTAAACTCTCTTTTACACCAAAAACCGCATCAGACAGGATGTAGGGATCTTCACCATCAAAAATATGGGTGACAAGTTTTTGGAAACCGGGTGCTGTCACGATCACATGCGTATGTGCGGGGCGATATGGATGGCGCCCCATGCCGTTGAGCATTTCGCCAGCGGGTCCATCAGTTGGCACTGGGTATGATACGGGTTTGATGCCCCTAAAATTATATGCTCCGTCGGCACCAGTGGTGAAAATTCCCCGGTTATTCCATTTGGGTTGGATGTCTGGCTGTTGGACGTCATAATACCCATCAGAATTATCAGACCAAACATCTATTCGTGCATTTGCGATTGGAGTCCCATCTGTCGACAGCACACGCCCCGTGAAATGACAGCTTTCCCCCTTGCCATCCAAGGAAATGTTTGTGCCCATATCCAACTCTGGCGCACCAACAACGTGAAAAGGACCGAGTACGGTGGTTTGGGTCGCGTGTTCTGGGCGCCGATTGTTAATAGCATCGACCAACATCGATACGCCAAGTGTGTCGCTCATCAAAATCCACTCTTGCCGTTCATTGGTGCATTTTTGACCGGTACGAGTTAAAAAATCGATGGCAATTTCCCACTCTTCTTGGGTCAGCTCAACTTCTTTGATGAAGTCATGTAGGTGATTAATGAGACCTGCCATAATTTGACGAAACCGAGGGGTACATTCATCGTCATTAATTCGACCGATTACCGTCTCGGCAGAGTTTTTTTCATCCAAGAAGTGTGCCATTTTTTTCTTTCAGTTATCCGCGAAGTTTTTTGGTGGAAGGGAAGGAATGTACTCTCTTACTAAGGCAGAGTCTGCCTTTTTATCGTCTCCACTATGCTTTGTCTCTTTGATCAAAGGGATGCCCAAATGCATCTTGATAGTCGGCCTCATCCCAGACTCCAATAATGATGCCTGGGGGTTCCTTTCCTGCCATCGATGCTAGGCGTTCTGGTGTGACAGTAGTCCGATTATGATGCTGGCGAGCCCATTTGAATAATGCGGCTTCTAGTCCTGCGCGTATCTCAGCTGTTTCAGGTGCATTCCCCAAATCAATTAGCTCATTTGGGTCATTTTTCATGTCAAATAACATTGGGCGATGTCCTTCGGCATAGGTCATTTTCCAGCGCTTATCTCGGATCATATAGATCCGTGCATCTGCTTGGTCTTGTTGAAGAATGACTTGAGCTTCGCGAATGGCATAGTCATATTCGCTGATTGCATGAGTTCGCCAATTTTTTGGCTCTTGTTGGTTGTAAAGCAATGGGGATAGATCACGTCCTTCAAGAATGTGGGGCTTAGGGACTCCGCCAAAATACTCTAGGAAAGTCGGAGCTAGATCAATCATCTCGACTAGTTCATCGCGCACCATGCCGCGGGTGTTATCGGCCTTGGAGGAGGGATCGTAAATGATCATTGGAACTTTAGCGCTTTGATCATGGAACATGTCCTTTTCACCCATCCAGTGATCCCCAAGGTAATCGCCATGATCTGAGGTAAAGACGATCATAGTGTTTTCCATCAGTCCGTTTTCTTCCATCCATTTGAAGAGATGGCCCATTTGATCATCGACTTGTTTTATCAATCCCATATATGCTGGAATGACTTTTTCCCTAACATCGTCTCGTGCAAAGGTTTTACAGACCCTGGTATTTATAAGCGCGTTAAAGACAGGGTGGTCATTTTGTTTTTCTGCCTCTGATCTAATTGGCGGAATGACGTGTTCCGGACCATACATGGAATTATAGGGGGCAGGGACAATGTAAGGCCAATGTGGTTTGATAAAGCTAAGGTGACACAACCATGGTTCATCACCTGCGTTTTTCATAAATTCCATGGCGCGGCGCGTCATATAGGGAGTTTCGCTATCTTCTTCTGCGATATCGGCTGGTAGATCTGAATATTTCAGCAGCCAACCTGATAATACCTCTCCTTCGTTCCCAATGGCGGAATTGGCATGACTGTCCCATGGGGCATCCCTTGGATAGCCTTTTTCGCGCAAATAGCCTTCATATGCTTCGCCACCATGGCGATTTTTGCCTATCGGATGCAGGCCGTCATCACGTTCATATGGATCAAAGCCACATTCGGACAGACGGACGCCGATGATGCTGTCTTTTGGTATGCCTAGCCATTCCATCCCTTGTAGGTCGGGTTTCATGTGAGTTTTGCCAATGATAACTGGACGGACACCTAAAGGACGCAAATGATCTCCGAGTGTTGGTTCTCCGATGCGCAGTGGAAAAAAATTCCAAGTGGCGCCATGGCTACGACAATAACGCCCAGTGTACGCGCACATGCGACTTGGGCCGCAAAAGGGCGACTGAACATAGGCGTTCGTGAAACGCACACCTCGTTCTGCCAATTTGTCGATGTGCGGCGTGTGGAGATGTGGGTGGCCATAACAACTTAGATAATCAAATCGCAGTTGATCACACATAATCCATAGTACATTTTTTTTATCTGCCATCGTCTGACTCCGTGTCTACAAGGTCACCCAGCGGCCAATACTGTCTTTCCCCGTACAATAATGGAACTTTTGTTTCATCTTTAGATACCGCGATCACATCTCCAAATAGCACAGAATGCGTGGCTTGCGGGGATAATTCACCCAAAATACAGTCGAAGCTTGCCAACGCGTTTTTAAGAGCTGGTGCACCTGTGGATAATTTTATCCAATTTTGCGTCGTAAAACGCTCTTTATACTGATCAGTATGACCTGCAAAACGCTTTGCAATATCTTCATGGGCAGTTGATAGAACATTCACGCAAAAACGACCTGATTGAATTATTTTATCGTGGGAGAAGGCTGATTTATTCACGCAGACAAGTAATCTGGGTGGATCAGCAGTGACTGAGGCGACTGCGGTCGCGGTTAAGCCAAAGTATTCGCCATCAATTTCTGTTGTCACAACGCAGACTGATGCAAAATGCGAGGCGACCGCATCGATATATGCTGCACTTGTACAGTTCTTTTGGTCGAGTATGTCTTGGCTCATTTCAGTTCACTTTTTGATTGAGTGCAGGGGCGCGCTCATGCCTAAGGATGGTTTTGTTAAACCATCGCATTTTGTGGAAGATCGATTCCCAAGCGTAACGCTCCATATAGATTTGCAAGGTGGTCATATTCAAATAATGCATGCGTTGAGAGGCTAGACATATCGCGATGAAAACGTTGAATCGGGTTATCCGAGTAAAAACTGCGTGATCCAACACATCGAGAGAGTTCATCAATGATCTCATAACAGGATCGTGCAACATGTGCAGTAACAGCGCGAATTTCTGCGCGACGTTCACGCGTCGGCGTTATGTTATTTGTGATATCTTGCCAAAGCTCTTCAGTGTGGCCTTCCCAGAGGCGAATGGTGGCATCAAGGTCCATAGAAAGCCGTGCAATCCGTACATGTTGTGACATAAGGCCTTGTTGCTTGTCGCCAGAATAGGCCCCAACTTTGATTTGCATCACATTGGTTACGGTTTCTAAGAGAGCTTCTGCTGCGCCTATGAATGGGCCGACGCTGCCCAAAACCATAAAGCTTAACATAGGCATACGCCAAATGGGGTTTGGATTATGTTTTAATCCTTCTGCGCGCATTTCGCGCATGTCTGACACCAAAATTGAGCGATGCTCAGGAATAAATTCGTTTTCAAGCGTGACATCATGGCTGCCTGTGGCTTTCATCGCGACGACATTCCAAGTGTCTAATACTGTAAAACTTTCAACGGGCACGTAGAACCTACGCATTTCAATTTCGCCCGCTCCGATGTCTGTCGGTGAAGAAATAAGCATCCAATCACCGTGTTGAATACCCGTGGCATAACCCCAGCGACCAGAAACTCGATATCCCCCTTCAACCTTTTCGGCTTTGCCAGAGGGCATCACTTGACCTGGGGCCATCGTATATCCCTTTGCCCCCCAGACCTCGTCTTGAGCCTCTAAAGGGAAATGAGCAAATTGGAAATTATGATAGATCAAAAATCCCATTGCCCAAGCTGTTGAAGAACAGCCGCGTCCAAGGATGCGGAAAATTTGTGGGATATACGGATAAGGCAATTCAAGGCCATTATAGCGTGCAGGGACGACTGCTCTAAACGCACCAACAGCCTTGAGGTCGTCAATTGTTTCATCTGGAATGCGGCCAGAGCTTTCAGCTTCGGCAGCTCGCTCTCGTAGATCGGGGACCAGTTCAATCAGAGCTCGTAACAAGGCATCACCTTGTGGTTCCCCGTTCCTAATCTTTGGCCAGGATGTGGTATTTATCGACAATGACATTTAAACGCTCCGATTCAACTATTGATATGTATTTGATATATCAACTATTGACTTGTCAAGTTAAATGTGGGCACTACTTCCTTCATGAACTCTGATCGACCAAATTCCGTGAATCTTGATACGCATGTGCCTGCTTTGTTGTTTGCTCTCGGCGCAAAGATAAGTTTGCATGCGCAACGTGAGAATGCGCGCAAATTGGGGCTGGATATGTGTGAATGGCGGACAGTACAAATTTTAGGTCGGGATGGGCCGTCTACAGTCATCGCAGTTGCTGACAGGATCGCGATGGACCGTGGTGGTACCAGTCGCGCGGTCGCAAGATTAGAAAAGCGTGGCCTCGTATATCGGAAACCTGATCTAAACGATCGTCGTAAATCTATCGTCGGTTTGACAGAGGAAGGTGAACATATACACCAAAATGTGGTGTTATTTGCAAATGAACGCGAAACTCAATTGTTAAAAGACCTCTCAGAAAATGAGAGAAACGAACTTATCAAGAATTTGCAAACGCTCA
>WTIQ01000433.1 GCA_011525185.1 Paracoccaceae bacterium
TTGTTAACCATTACATAGTTGCGAGGTAGCCAAGCGTTTACTTTGTAATAGTGGGTCAAATGCTCCCAGACCTTACGGTCGTATCCTGTTGATCCCGACGAAATAAAGCTTTCAGCGACACCCGTTGCCAAGGCCTGAGAGAGCTCAGCGGCTTCGACCTGAACAGGAACCATTCCCAATTCTTCGGCAAAAGTAGCAGTCGCCGAATTATAAGAACGGAACTTTATACCTTGCGTATCCTTCGATGAACTCACAGGCTTTTTGAAATAAAACCCTTGCCCAGGCCATGGGCAGGTATAGAGCGCCACAAGATTGAGGTCCGAAAGTTGCGCATTGACCTTATCTTTGGCGGCAGCCCAAAGTTTATCGTTTTGTTCGTAGGTCGTTGCCAAAAACGGCAGGTTGTCCCAACCTAACAAAGGCGCTTCGTTTGCGTGAGCCGACATAAACCGCTCTCCAATAGGCGCTTGCCCCGTCTGAACCGCACGCTTAATTTCGCCGCCCTTAAACAAAGAGCCCCCTGGATGCACCGTAATATTAATTGCACCATTTGTGTAATCACGCACCTTATCAGCGAAGACGACGCCCATTTCGGAATGAAAATTGGTCGCCGCATAAGCCATTGGCATATCCCAATCCTCTGCCATCGCAGCGCTGGCCAAGAAGGCGCCACTGATCACGCCAGTTAAAAGTGTTTTATGTAACATGTTTTATTCCCTGTCATAGTTGTCCTGCGGTCAATGCGCGTAAACATTCGGATCAAACTCAGAGAGGTCCATATTTGGCGTTTGACCGTCAATCATCTGTGCAATCATACGACCCGTTTTGGCGCCACCTGTCAACCCTACATGTTGATGACCAAAACCGACAAATACATTCTCAAAGGCCCTGAGCGCTCCTATCAAAGGAAGGCTGTTGGCCGTCGTGGGACGATGCCCTAACCATTCATCAATACGATCAAAACTTACATCAGGAAAAAGCGAGAGCGCGTTCTTTTTCAATAGGTTAAGCGGTGCCTTTCTCGCTCCAGCGCTCAATCCCCCAAATTCAACCACACCTGCAAGGCGGATACGTCCAATCATCGGCGTGACAACAAATTTTCCAGAGGCAACCATCATCGGAGCCGTTGGCATATGGCTGGGATTTACGAGTTCGATGTGATACCCACGTTCACTTTCAAAAGGAATGCGCAGCCCAAGCTTTTTGGCAATTTCACCCGACCACGGTCCAAGTGTAAAGACGACATGATCAGCGCTCATGGTGGCTTTATCTGTCAACAGCCCCGTGATGCGCCCATTGGTCTTTATAAGATCTTGAATTTTGCCAATATGAAGCAGACCGCCTTCAGATTGAAAGACTTTGCAAAGCGCTCGAATATAGGCCCCAGGATCATTGATTTTTCCGTGATTTTTATTGGCCACAACCACAGGGAAGCGGCGTCGGTAGAATGAATCAACAGCGTCGAGGTCTGATCCCTCAAGCACCTCAAACTCATGTCCATTTTTACGGCGAATATCCCATGCGAATTGGTCCTTTTCATAGGCGGCTCTGCTGTCATAGCCAAAGAGATAATCTTCATCATTTATATATTGTGCCGCCGCGGTTCCTGCTGCGAGGTCCCTGTGCTGTTCTACGGTATCATATAAGAGATGCGACATGGCAGCCGCGTATCGTTCAACATGGGCGCGATTTGCATGTGCGAGATATTTGCTCAAAAACGGGACTAACTTTGGAAGATAGCTAGGACGCATGAATAAGGGTTGGCTGGAGCGGAGGAGCATGCCAGGTGCTTTCGTCAAAAGCCCAGGCGTGGTCACGGGAATAACCGATCCAGCCGCCAACACGCCCGCATTGCCGTAGGAGGTGCCTGAGGCTGGGCCAGCTTGATCAACTAGGGTGACGCGATAGCCATATCTTTGTAGCCAAATCGCTGTAGACATCCCAACGATTCCAGCGCCAGCGACAAGAACAGTTTTAATCAATACACACCTCCTGTTCCCTATTTTGGCCCCTACAACACAGCCTCGAGAACCTTTGACAAAGTGTCTCGGTCCAGCGCTATTGGATTTCCTCCACAACTGGGATCGCGCAGTGCATCGGTCACAATTCGATCTACATCTGGCGTGTCGACACCAATTTCAGTAAGGGTTCTGGGCACACCGAGCGCTGTGTTTAGTGCTTCAACATAGGCGCAAAAGCCTTCAAAACCGCCCGACACGCCCAAGTAACCCGTGACACGCTCAAATCGTTCACAAATGGCATCGGCATTTAACCTCAAGACCGCAGGCATCAAAACGGCATTTGTCGTTCCATGGTGTGTATGATGGATCGCGCCTATTGGGTGGCTTAGGGCATGAATCGCACCAAGTCCCTTTTGAAACGCCGTCGCACCCATGGCGGCTGCCGACATCATATGTGCACGTGCCTGCAAATCAGTCGGCGAGTGATAGGCAGTTTCGAGATTTTCAATCACCAGCTTCATGCCTTCAATTGCAATCCCTTGCGACATAGGATGATAATGCGGGCTACAAAACGCTTCCACACAATGAGCAAAAGCATCTAACCCCGTTCCTGCGGTGATGTGTTTGGGCATCCCAACTGTGAGTTCTGGATCACAAATCACAGCAGAGGGGAGAACTTTGGGATGAAAAATAATCTTCTTTTCCTGTGTCTCGGAATTGGTCAGCACCGACGCCCGCCCAACTTCGGAGCCTGTCCCTGCCGTTGTTGGCACAGCAACAATGGGAGCAATTCCCTCAGGATCAGCGCGCCGCCACCAATCGCCGATATCTTCAAAATCCCACACGGGACGGGATTGACCGGACATAAACGCAATCATCTTTGCCAAATCCAAGGCAGACCCACCGCCAAAGGCGATCACACCATCATGTCCCCCATCCCGATACTGTTTTAGTCCTTGGGCTAGATTGAGCTCATTTGGGTTGGGGTCAACTTCTGAAAACAGATCGCCCGCGTAGCCATCGGACTGTAAGACGTGCAGCGCCGAATTTACAATCTCTTGCGCGGCCAAGCCTTTGTCTGTGACGAAAAGCGGGTTAGTGAGACCTAAATCTCGTGACGCCGTGCTCAGTTCTTGAAGGCGTCCTGCACCAAATTTGATAGTCGTCGGATAGGACCAATTTCCAGTTAGGCTCATTAGCAGCTTCCTTGCAACACAACGCCAGAGAGTTTCACAATTTAGAGTGGGATTGTCTAGAGTTTATATCCCCCATAAAGAACTCTGCATAACGCAGTTTATATTAAGAAATGAGGTCCGCGACTGCCTGGGTAGGCGCATGCGTGCGATAACGGAGCTTTTAAGAATTCACCGCGATACCCATATATTTCAATACGTTGAGACAGTGAACGCGCCTGCCGAGGGGGCAGGCAGGCGCGGGCCAGTGGCGCCATTGAGTGCGGTGTTTTAGCTATTTTCTATTATGCGGAGGTCTCTCATATTATAGATCAGGATATGGCAGAACTCCTTGATAAAGATCCACAGAACGCGATGTGCATTTAGACATCTGGGCCACGGTCGCTTGTGCCCTCAGGAAGGGGTAAGCGGTGCCATTGGGCGAGTTATTTAACTTTTCCTATTTGTGCGGGGGCCTTTTGTAAGGTTTAAATTGACTGACTTATCGCATGTTCGGGTCGCAAAATGAGTGCTCACTTTGGCTCAACATGAGTTAAGCTGCGCAAAAGGGTAGCTCAGGAACAAAGGCTTCTACAGCGCAGCTTGCAACCACGGTTATACTGCCATCTGCATGGTTTATGTTCTGCCCCCCGAACACAACCGAGACCGCGCCCCGCCCTCTTGGGATTTTTGCGCGGATTGTCTCAGCATCAAGACGCTCTGGTTCTTGAACACCTATGGTGACTTTGACCTCCATGATCTCATGGCTGAGATTAAGAGATTTAAAAATAGTGAGCGAACTTCCTCGCAACGTGCTCTCCAAAGCCCGTGCCGCCGCTTTTGTATAATCTTTGCCATAAAGATCCACACCAGAGCCCATTTCTAAAATGAGACGTTTCATGCGTTCGCCTCCTTTCCTACAAGGTCTAGGCCAACGCGGATCGCCGCATGTGCCATCAGGGTTGGGGGGCCATCCCCCTCAGAGGGCCGCGCGATATCAAGACCACCTTGGACCGCTTTTGCATCTACTGTTCCGTAAGGGAATTCTCGCACAACAGCATCTAAGTCGACCTGATCTGGATTTTGACATGCAATTTCCACTGAAACTTGCATCTTGGATTTATCCACGTCGAACACGTCGGCGATATAGATCGCATTTTTCCAAAGGGCATCTCTCACGGCTCGGCAAGCTGCTTTGGTGTAGCTTCCAGACCTCAGGGCCGTTCCCGTGCCCATTTCCAAGACGAGAGGATATTTCATCGCCCGCTCCTTACATTTGACTGCCCTTAGTCAATGACGGATTCAACTTCAACGATCAATTCCAAAATTATAAGACCATGGCAAGACTGCACGCGTCAGTCCTCTTTTTGCCCCCTGGCTAATCGCTAATGGATCGCAGCCGACCACCGCACTTCTTGTGTAAGTATTCTCAGGAGATAGGTTGTTACGCGCATGCCGACGATAATTGCGAAGAGCGCAAGAAAGGCCTGAAAAGAGAAAAGCGCAGCACCAGATAGACCCGCACCGACGGAACACCCGCCTGCAAGAACCCCTCCTACTCCCATACAAAACCCTCCTGCGATGTAGCGCAGCATTTGCTCAGTGCCATCAAAGCCTTGAAGCTTTAACCGCCCCGTGAATGCTGCCAGTATAAAACTGCCAAAAATGATCCCAATCACAAGCTGCACGCCAAAACCAGAAGGAACAGCCGTTGAGGCCAGGCTCCAAAACAAAGTGTCAGCCCAAGGTAAGGTAAAAGAGACCGCTTGGGGCGAGTACGGCTCAAATTCGTCCACGATCAGCACCGATGTTGTGATCCACGCCAATGGGATAAGG
>WTIQ01000087.1 GCA_011525185.1 Paracoccaceae bacterium
ATCCAAGCAGGCCACCCTGCAGGAACTTCCGTCTCTTCATGCCCTCAAAGTAGGGGGCGAATCATCGTTTACAAGCTAGAAGATGGAGTGGTGTATAATATCATGATTTTCAAGGGTGTGGGGGGTATCTTGATGGCAGGAATTCCTTGCCATGAGATTGCTGATTGCCATTTTCTGTTGGGTTGCCGCGAGCCAATGCGCCTTGTCCCAAAGCTCAATTGTTCTTCCCTACAATCCAGATGCGAATGCGGACAGTGTGATTGGTTCGCCTGATTTGCTCGAGTTTCTGCCTTTGTTCGGCGAGGAATTCGTTCCGAGTGAGGTGATGGTGGATGGGCAAACCCTGACGGATTATATCAACGTGTTGGAGGCAGCGGCTGCGGAAGCTGGCGCTTCGGATACGGTTGCGATTCCGTTGCTCCCAGGAACAGAGCCTGGTGAAATGCTCTTTTGGGATGGAAACCAATGGTCCTTGTTGCCTGTTGGACAAGCCGGAGACGGATTGATCCTCGAAGGGGGAATTCCCACCTGGCGAGCACAGCGAATTGGTTGCACGGATATGGAAGCGTGCAATTTTGATACAGAGGCCACGGTCTTGGATCCTGGTGCCTGCGAATACGAGGATGAATGCGGGGTTTGCGGTGGGCCAGGGGCCATTGAGGAGTGTGGTTGTGGCCCCATTCCTGATGGGGACTGCGATTGTGCGGGAAACGAATTGGATGCGCTCAATGTTTGCGGAGGTACATGTTTGGCGGACGTGGATGGAGATGGAATCTGTGATGACGATGGCAATGACTCGTGCATCGGGGAATACGATGTCTGTGGAATTTGTAATGGTCCCGGGGCTGTCTATGAATGTGGATGCACCGGTATCGCTCCGGATGAGTGCAACTGTCAGGGAACACCTGACGTCGACCAGGATGGGATCTGTGATGATGTCGATCCTTGTGTCGGTCTGGAGGACAGTGATGGTGACGGCATCTGTGATGACGTCGATGATTGTGATGGCACCTATGACTCTTGTGGAGTGTGCAATGGGCCAGGGCCGATTTACGATTGTGGCTGCAGCGATATTCCGGAGGATGACTGTGATTGCGCTGGAAACCAACCCGACATCGATGGGAACTGTCAGGATTATGCCGCGGATACGGATGGTGACGGACTCTACGACACTTTGTTGGAGCCATGCTTAAATCAGAGCGTCTACCATTTTTCGGGTCATGATTATGCTTTGGTCACAATTGGGGACCAATGCTGGTTCCAGGAAAATCTGCGATCGGCCCATTACGCCAATGGCGATTCCATTCCTTTCGTTTCGGATGAAACCGAGTGGAACGAAATCAATACTGGCGCCTATACATTTTATGATCTGGACTCAGAGATGGCTGAGGTCTATGGGTTTCTCTACAATTGGGAAACCACCGCAGATGAACGGAAGGTTTGTCCATCAGGATGGACGGCTGGATCATATTCCGATTGGTATCAACTATCATCAAGCGCCTACAATGCTGTGGGTCAAGTGTCGGACATGCGGGGGGGAGCGCTCAAAGAAGCCGGGACGCTTCACTGGGACAGTCCCAATTTCGGGGCAAACAATTTGACGGGGTTCACAGCTTTGCCAGGCGGAGAGCGTGGATATGGGACCGCAGGGTACTCTGGTCTAGGGACCAAAGCTCAATTCTGGTCCACGGCGGAATCCAACAATGGAGGCGCTCGGAGTTATCGGTTGAATCATGACGATGCCGAACTCAATTCTCAGACCATCGGGAAATCTCGGGGGCTTTCCATTCGGTGTGTCCGCAAAACGCCGAGTTTCGGCTGCACCAATTCCGACTATCTCGAATTTGACCCCGCAGCGAATGTCGATGATGGCAGTTGCGCAACTCCCAGTTTTTATGGCTGTATGGATGCTGGGTTTGCTGAATATGATCCTCAGGCCAATGTCGACGATGGAAGTTGTCTGACCTTGGTGGGGTGCAGTGATTCCGATGTGGTGAACTATGGTGGTGTTGACTACGAAGTGGTGGGGATTGGTCAGCAGTGTTGGTTCAGAAACAACCTCAGGACTGTGGTCTACCGTGATGGAACATCGATTCCGAATGTGTCCGACCCTGTAGAATGGGCGAACCTGAATTCAGGTGCGTATTGTGCGTACAACAACAACGACAGTTTGGCTCAAACAGAGGGGTATTTGTACAACGGATGTGCAGTGTTAACCATGGCGCTCTGTCCCACAGGATGGCATGTTCCATTCGATGAGGAATGGCAGCAGTTGGAAGCATTCTTGGGAATGCCAACCTCACAGTTGGGAGTGGGAAATGGAGGTCCGAGGGGAGTCGATGAGGGAGTGGGCGCCGCGTTGAAATCCAGCCCAGAGGACGAGCCGTCATGGGATGGGACCAACATTTCAGGGTTTTCGGCTCTACCGACCGGTTCCAGGGGGGACTATGGAAACTGGTCATTCAGCGGCCAGTTTTCTTCCATTTTCTGGTCATGGGAGCCTCCTGACCCCGATGAGCCCTTTTTTAGCTGTTCGTGGTACAATGGTTACTACCCGAGGGAACTTATTACCGGTCACGAGGGGGTTGTCAGATCCTCTGGAGGAGGAGGAGCTGGCTATTCGGTGCGTTGCTTGAGATCCAATCTCGGGTGCATGGATCCGGAGGCATGCAATTTTGAAGCGGGGGCCAACGAGGACAATGGCACTTGCGTCTTTGCGACGGACCATTACGACTGCTCGGGCAACTGCCTGAGCGACACGGACGGCGACGGTGTCTGTGACGAGTTTGAAATCGCTGGTTGCGATGACGACACGGCGTGTAACTATGCCCCGGCTGCCACGGACAACGACGACTCCTGTACCTACGTCGACGGCTTCTGCGAGACCTGCGAGGACGGCGTGATTGTGGAGAACGATGCTGATGCCGATGGCATTTGTGACGGAGAGGACGACTGCCTGGGCACTTTGGATGTCATAGGCGTTTGCAATGGTGACTGCGAAGCCGATGCGGATGCGGATGGCCTTTGCGACGACGAGGATGACTGCGTGGGTGCCCTCGACGCCATCGGTGTTTGCAACGGTGATTGCCCGGCGGATGTGGATGGCGATGGTGTCTGCGACAATGCTGAAATCCTCGGCTGCATGGACGAAACGGCCTGCAACTATAACCTCGATGCCACTGATGATGACGGCAGCTGTGTCATTGCTGAAACTGGTTTTGACTGTTCTGGAAATTGTCTTTGCGGCTTCGTCCCCGATGAAGTTGGAAATTGTGTTGAGTTCACCACGTTGTGTGATGAAGTGGTGCTGACACTCAATTCTTCTTTGTCTGGGGGAGAGTTTGAGGTGTGGGAGTTGGACCTGGAGGGTTGTCTGAATTCCGTCTCCATTACACTCGATTTTGATCCACCTGCCGGTGCAGATTCTTATGTGTCCGATCTGGCTTTCGTCCTTGTCGCCCCTGATGGGAATTCGGTTGGCGTTGATGGGTTTAATGTCTCCACTGCCAGCATTGGTTTCCCATTGGACTACGAAGCCACTTATCCTTCGAATTGGGACTATGCAACACCGGGACTTTTTTCGACTGTATTGTCCTTTGATGGATCCATTCAAGGGTCTGGATTGTGGTCACTGGTGCTGCTGAACAGTTACAACTCATCCCCAATGGTGGATTATGGATTCACCATTCAGTTGACAGGACTCTGTTACGAGTGAGTCATGAGGTTGATGCACTGAATATGGAGTCGATGTCCATGTAGTTCAGTCGTTCGTTTCTACTGCAGGAGAAGCCGCCGATGGCGTGGCGGATGAGGCGCAGGGTGGGGAAGCCGATGGCGGCCGTCATGCGGCGGACCTGGCGGTTCTTGCCCTCGTCGATTTGCAGCTCGATCCACGTGGTCGGGATGTTGGCGCGGTACCGGATGGGGGGCGTGCGCTCCCACGGCGGGGTGTAGTCTGGCAGCAGGCGGGCTTTGGCGGGGCGGGTGGTGAACACCTTGCCCTTGGCCTTCAACTGCATCGGGCGTTCTAAGGCGCGGAGGTCTTCCTCCGTGGGGGCGCCTTCGACCTGGGCGTGGTAGGTTTTCCAGATTTTTCGGCCGCCGTGGCCTTCGAGGATGCGGCGCTTCAGGTCGTTGTCGTCGGTCAGCAGGAGCAGGCCCTCGGAGTCCCGGTCCAGGCGGCCGACCGGATAGACGTCCTTGGGCAAGTCGCCCAGTTCGGACAGGCCGGGATGGCCGGCTTCGGAGGTGAACTGGCTGAGCATGCCGTACGGCTTGATGACGGCATAGGTGGCCATCCTTATTCGACCCAGTCGGCGACGAAGACGTTGGTCGAACGCGTCCGGCCGTTGTTGCGGTTGGAGCTGAAGGCGAGGTGCTGGCCGTCGGGAGAGAACATCGGGAAGCTGTCGAACGCGTTGTCGAAGGTGATCTGGACCGGTTCGGCACCGTGGATGTCCGTCATGAAAATGTTGAACGGGAAGGCGCCGGTGACGTGGTTGGAGCTGAACAGGATGTGCTCACCATCGGGATGGAAGTACGGGGCCCAGTTGGCACCGCCGAGGTTCGTGATCTGGCGCTGCTCGCTGCCGTCCACCTTGGCGATGAAGAGTTCCATGGCCGTGGGTTGGACGAGCCCTTCCGAGAGGAGCTTGAGGTAGGCGTCGGCTTCTTCGCCTTCGGCCGGACGGCTGGCACGCCAGACGAGGTATTGGCCGTCGGGGCTGAAAAAGGCACCGCCGTCATAGCCGAGTTCGCTGGTGACCTGCTGGATGTTGCTGCCGTCGATGTCGCAGGTATAGAGCTCGAGGTCGCCGCTGCGGGTGCTGGTGAAGACCACCTTGTCGCCTTGTGGGCTGACGGTGGCTTCCGCATCGTAGCCCTCACCGCCGATGAACAGGGTGGGCTCGCCCCCGTTGACGCTGGTGGTGTAGATGTCGTAGGTGGGGTAAATGGGC
>WTIQ01000094.1 GCA_011525185.1 Paracoccaceae bacterium
CAACAGCAAAAACACCTCGCCCAGTGGCACCACTGGGCCGCGTCTGCCTGCCCCCTCGGCAGGCGTGTTCAAGAGGTCAAGTTATTGAGATACAGGAACATTGCTGGGAACTCTCAAAAGTTCCTTCATTGCGCACGCGCGCCTACCCAGGCAGCCGCAGCCCTCATTTTTAAATGGAAGCGGCGTTATGCAGGGGTCTTCACCATGGACAATCTTAACGTGCCTTACGCTCAGTCCTTTTCTCTTGAGCAGAATTGGACTATTCCGTCTTTAGTTGACGAAAGAGTGACCTTCATGAGTGATAAGATAATCGAACGGTGTGAAGCGATGGGTCTGCGGATGACAGAGCAAAGACGCATCATCGCAGATGTGCTGGAGGACAGCAAAGATCATCCCGATGTGGAAGCGCTCTATGAGCGTGCATCTGAAAAGGATAACCGGATCTCACTCGCCACCGTGTACCGCACCGTGAAGCTCTTTGAAGAAGCGGGTATTTTGGACCGCCTTGAATTTGGCGATGGCCGTTCGCGCTATGAAGATGCGGAACGCGATCATCATGATCATCTCATCGACTTGACCTCAGGAACTGTGATTGAGTTTGTTGACCCAGAGATTGAGGCGCTGCAAGAAAAAATTGCCCAAAAGCTGGGGTATACGCTTAAAGGGCACAAGCTTGAACTTTATGGCGTTCCGCTTAAGAAATAGCGTAGGCTATTTTTTCACTCTTCCTCCCTGCTAAAGCCGCATCATTTAAAAGGACAAAAATGGAAAACCTCAAAGGCATTCTCTTTATGCTCTTGTCTATGGCAGGATTTGCGGTTGAGGATGCCTTGATAAAGGTCCTCTCGACCACGCTCCCCATCTCCCAAATCTTGGTGGTTCTGGGCATGGCAGGGGCACTCCTTTTTGCGGTCCTCGCTCTCTTTTGGGGCGAAAAACTCTATTCTGAGGACATAAAAACAAAACCTTTCATGATCCGCCTTGGCGCGGATATGCTCGCCCCACTGTTTTTTCTGCCAGCGCTCGCGCTCTTACCGCTGGCCACACTAACCTCAATTTTGCAAGCGGCTCCGATTATGGTGACCCTCGGAGCAGCGCTTTTCTTGGGTCAAAGCGTAGGATGGCGGCGCTGGAGTGCGATTTTTGCGGGCTTCATTGGGATGCTGATCATTGTAAGGCCAGGAATGGAGGGCTTTGATGCTGCTGCCCTCCTTGCTCTCTTGGGCGTCACATTTCTTTCGATACGCGATCTGGCCACGCGGGTTATCAGAACCGAGCTTTCAACCCTGACTGTGACCGCTTACTCTTTTGCGGTGATGGCCATCGCAGGATGCATCCTCATCCCGTTTTTTGATCCCTTCCTTTGGCCGACGCCGCGCGAATGGGCCTTATTTGCCCTGTCCACCTGCATCGGAGGTATAGCCTATGCCGCTTTTGTAAAAGCAACGCGCGCAGGCGATGTCGCCGTCATTGCGCCGTTTCGCTATTCTCGCTTAGTCTTTGCCCTTTTCATTGCTGTTTTCTTTTTGGGGGAACGCCCTGACTGGCAAACACTGCTTGGTGCCTCAATTATCATTGCCTCTGGTCTCTATACCTTTTGGCGTGAACAGGTTGCAGCGCATAGATAACGGCCTCAAGGTTGGGTTTCTTGTCCAAGTTAAGACTGCACTCTGGTCATTCTCGATCAAGTTTTGTAAAGGCTCCTCAACGCGCAAATTGCGCTCTGAGATCACATAAAGGATTATTCCATGAGTACGATTGTTGATATTTTTGCCCGCGAAATTTTAGATAGCCGAGGAAACCCCACGGTCGAAGTGGATGTAACGCTGGAAGATGGCACCTTGGGCAGGGCAGCAGTCCCCTCTGGCGCATCAACAGGTGCACATGAAGCGGTGGAAAAGCGCGATGGTGATGCCAAGCGCTACTTGGGCAAAGGCGTTTTAGAGGCCGTCAACAATGTGAACAGCGAAATTGCAGACACTCTTGTTGGATTTGATGCAACCGACCAAGAGGCCATTGATGCCGCCATGATCGAACTGGATGGTACCGAGAATAAAGCACGGCTTGGGGCAAACGCGATCCTTGGAGTTTCGCTTGCAGCAGCAAAAGCAGCGGCTGATTATAGCGAGCTCCCCCTTTATCGCTATATCGGTGGAACCTCTGCGCGGGTGCTCCCCGTGCCTATGATGAACATTATCAACGGGGGGGAGCACGCGGATAACCCGATTGATATTCAAGAGTTTATGATCATGCCCGTCTCAGCCACCTCTATCCGAGAGGCTGTGCGTATGGGATCGGAAGTGTTCCATACCCTGAAAAAAGAGCTCTCTTCTGCGGGGTTATCGACGGGGATCGGTGACGAAGGAGGCTTTGCGCCAAACCTTAACTCTACCCGTGATGCGCTTGATTTCATTATTAATTCCATCGAAAAGGCCGGCTTTAAAGCTGGCGAGGACATCTATCTGGCCCTGGATTGTGCCTCAACCGAGTATTTCAAATCTGGAAAGTACGAAATGGCAGGAGAAGGCATCTCCCTCACATCGCAAGAGAATGCCGAATATCTGGCTCAGCTGGTCAAGGATTATCCTATTCTTTCAATAGAGGACGGCATGGCAGAAGATGATTGGGAGGGCTGGGCTATGCTGACGGAAACATTGGGCAGCACAACCCAGCTTGTTGGTGATGATCTCTTTGTCACAAACCCCAGCCGACTTGCAGAAGGTATTGATAAAAAATGCGGCAATTCAATGCTCGTAAAAGTCAATCAAATCGGAACCTTATCGGAAACTCTTAAAGCCGTTGAGATGGCGCACTGGGCCCGTTACACCAACGTCATGTCCCATCGTTCTGGGGAAACCGAAGATGCAACCATCGCTGATCTTGCCGTTGCGACCAATTGCGGGCAGATCAAAACAGGATCACTGGCGCGCTCAGATCGTTTGGCAAAATACAATCAATTGATCCGCAACGAAGAAGAGTTGGACGAAACTGGCCTTTATGCAGGAACCTCTGTGCTACGCAGCTGAACCTCTAATCAAACTTTAGAGCTGCCATTTTCTTGGCAAGGCGCGGCAATCGCGCCTTTTGCAAAAGCACTTTTAGGGACAAATCCTCACCTGCCATATCCGATGCTTGCTGTCGGATGGCGGACTACTGGTCATGCAAGGCTTCAGATGCTCGCAATGCTAAATCGTAAAGTAAGCCGTCAGGATCAAACCGATCTACTCCAACCTCTATAAGGGTTGCGCGTGGAAAATCCTTGACGTTGACCGTGACAATCAAATCCGCAGAACTGGAGACGGCGGCAGCCAGAACATGAATATCATTCGCGTCAGGCAACCACAGACGCTTTTCAAGAGATGCGTTCCAACCAACCGCCTGCGCAGGCCAAGCCGCCTTGAGCAAGGCGATCTCTGATCTGGCCTGAAGCTCACCAGTGGGGCCAATTTTACGCGCTGCACGCGCCCATTCTTCCAATATGCGATCAGACCATAGAGGCGTCCATCCGCCCACGTTCGCTCCTGCAAGCAAGACCTCCCGCATTACAGTGGGAAACAAAACACATGTGTCAAAAACCAGCTTCATAAAGACCTCTGCATAACATTACTCCTATTAAGAAATAAGGCCCGCGGCTGCCTGGGTAGGCGCGTGCGTGCGTTAACGTAGCTTTTGAGAAGTCCCCGTGATGTCCGAATATTGCAATAAGTTGATATAGTGAACGCGCCTGCCGAGGGGGCAGGCAGGCGCGGGCCGGCGGTGCCGTTAGCTGCGGTGTTTTGGCTATCTTTTTCCATTATGCAGAACGCTTTCATGAGGTAACGATCTAGCCTAGACGCGGCAAAAGGAACAGATGCCTTTTGTCAAAGAGACAGCGAAGATAATTTAGTTTATGTCAAAATCAGGGGTTGCTATTTAAGTGCATCTGGCTGTAATTGAAGGACAGGCCGTTAGCGCTAACATTGCCACCGCCAAAAATATATAAGTGTGAGCTGCAAATGAACTATGCTGTGAATCCAACGCTAAGGGACGTGACCGAACGGATCAAAGAGCGCTCGCGCGATACGCGGGAGGCTTATATCACCCGCATGAAAGACGCAGCGCAAGATGGACCGCGCCGAGCGCACCTCTCATGTGGCAACCAAGCGCATGCCTATGCTGCGATGAGCGGTGACAAGCCAGACTTAGCTCAAACCCGCGCCCCAAATATCGGCATCGTCACAGCCTACAATGATATGCTATCAGCCCATCAACCCTTTGAAACCTTTCCCGCGCTTATCAAAGAGGCAGCAAGAGAAGCCAGCGCGACCGCCCAAGTTGCAGGGGGCGTTCCTGCCATGTGTGATGGTGTCACCCAAGGTCAGCCGGGCATGGAGCTCTCTTTATTTTCGCGCGACGTCATCGCTATGGCGGCTGGGATTGCCCTCTCTCATAATACATTTGATGCTGCAGTTTATCTTGGTGTTTGCGATAAAATCGTGCCCGGACTTATGATTGCAACGGCGACATTTGGCTATTTACCAACCCTATTTTTGCCAGCAGGTCCAATGCCATCGGGCATCCCTAATGACGAAAAAGCGAAGGTGCGCCAGCAGTTTGCCGCAGGAGAGGTCAACCGCAAAGCGCTTATGCAGGCCGAGATGGCCAGTTATCACTCCCCTGGCACCTGCACCTTTTATGGGACAGCCAATTCGAACCAAATGTTGATGGAGTTTATGGGTCTCCATTTGCCAGGTTCGTCTTTTGTGCCGCCAACTGATCCCCTGCGCAGGGCTTTGACGCGCTATGGCACGCAGCACATCGCAGGCAAGACCGCGCTTGGCAACGATTTCACCCCCGCCTATGAGGTTTTGAGCGAAGAGGCCTTTGTAAACGGGATTGTTGGGCTCATGGCGACAGGTGGATCGACAAACCTTGTGTTGCATTTGCCCGTCATGGCAAAAGCGGCTGGCATCGAGTTA
>WTIQ01000198.1 GCA_011525185.1 Paracoccaceae bacterium
GTTTTAATCAGTGCCCGCATCGAAGAAGAAATCAGCCAGCTGGAACAAGAGGAGGCTGAGCTGTTTCTAGGTGAGATGGGGCTATCGGAAGCGGGGTTAGACAGGCTTATCCGTGAAGGCTACGCTTTGTTGAGTTTGGAAACCTATTTCACCGCAGGCCCGAAAGAGGCACGGGCTTGGACCATCAAAAAGGGCACGTTGGCTCCACAGGCCGCAGGCGTGATCCACGGAGACTTTGAGCGGGGGTTCATCCGCGCCGAAACAATTGCATATGACGACTATATCACCCATCAGGGTGAACAGGGTGCGAAAGAAGCGGGGAAAATGCGCGTTGAAGGGAAATCCTATACCGTCAAAGATGGTGACGTGCTGCATTTCTTATTCAACGCCTAGAGCTTTGGACATCAAAACGAACTCGATATCTCGTACCCTGCGATAGCTGGCTTTAACGCTTCTGTGAGCCGAACCTGATGAGGGATGATTCTACAGAGTTGGTATGATTTTATGCATGTTGGACTCTAAGTGTTTAGCCTTAAGGGTAGGGTTTTTATCTACTAGGGATAGTGTTATCTTTATGGTATGGTACAACATTTTGGCAATGTGTGGCAAATTTTTGCGAGTCAAGTTTTGTTAAAAGGAGCTCATCGACGTGCTCTTTCAGCCGAGTCGAAAGGTTAAAAATGGATTAACGCGTGACCCACGCAACGCTAACCTGCCCGATATATTGGCTTTTTTTAGTAGCAGGATTTGAACAAAGGTTGAGAGTAACGCGTAGCCACGTCGGTTGTTCGGCAAGCTCCCAAAATTTACAAAAGACGGTCAAGCCAGAAAATGCGCAACATTGCAAAAAAATCATCTTGACCCGTCTCTATCGAATGCGCCAATTTGTGTCGGCAGGTGCGTTGGTCACAACATGTAGTGTTTTTGGCCTTCGGTTGGGGGCAAAAGCAAAATGGTGTTGGCAGACGTAAGGGGACAACGCGAGAGCATTGAAGCGCTTCGACGTCGAACGCACCGTGGTCGGACATTAAGGCAGGACGAAATGAAAATTGAAAGAAAATTTACAACTCACGGTCAAGACGCCTATGCGGCATTAGAATTTGTGACCACCACCTCTGAGATTCGTAACCCCGACGGAACAGTGGTTTTCAGCCTTGATGCGGTTGAAGTACCCTCCACATGGTCTCAGGTGGCCAGCGACATCATCGCACAAAAATATTTCCGCAAAGCGGGCGTGCCTTTGAAATTGCGCAAAGTGAAAGAGAAAGGCGTGCCTGAGTTTCTATGGCGCTCAGTTGCGGCAGAGGACAATGAAGAAACAATGGGCGAAACATCTTCAAAGCAGGTCTTTGACCGTCTCGCTGGTGCCTGGGCCTATTGGGGCTGGAAGGGTGGATATTTCACCACCGAAGAAGATGCGCGCGCATACTACGATGAGATGCGCTACATGCTGGCAACCCAGCGGGCGGCACCAAACAGCCCTCAGTGGTTCAACACAGGGCTTCATTGGGCCTATGGGATCGATGGGCCGAGCCAAGGCCACTACTATGTAGACTTCAAAACAGGCAGGCTGGTGAAATCCAAGACAGCTTATGAGCACCCACAGCCCCATGCTTGCTTCATTCAATCTGTCAGTGATGATCTGGTGAACGAAGGCGGCATCATGGACCTTTGGGTGCGTGAGGCGCGGCTTTTTAAATATGGCTCTGGAACTGGGACAAACTTTAGCTCTCTGCGCGGCGATGGCGAGCCGCTCTCAGGCGGCGGAAAATCCTCTGGGCTTATGGGCTTTTTGAAGATTGGCGACCGTGCCGCAGGCGCGATTAAGTCTGGTGGCACAACACGACGCGCGGCCAAGATGGTGATTTGTGATGCAGACCACCCAGATATCGAAGAATTCATCAATTGGAAGGTGAAAGAGGAGCAGAAGGTCGCGAGCATCGTTGCAGGTAGCAAGATGCATGAGCAAAAGCTCAACGATATTTTTGATGCGATCAAAGGCTGGGACGGCACGATTGAGGACGCAGTTGATCCGTCAAAAAACGCAAGTCTCAAAAGTGCAGTGCGTGCGGCCAAGAAGGCAGCCATTCCAGAAACCTACGTAAAGCGCGTGCTGGATTATGCTAAACAAGGCTACACAAGCATCGAATTTCCCACCTATGACACAGACTGGGATAGTGAGGCCTATGCGTCAGTTTCGGGACAAAACTCGAACAACTCGATCCGCGTCACCGATGCCTTCTTGAAAGCGGTCGAGGACGATGCTGACTGGGATTTGAAGCGACGCGTGGACGGATCAGTTTCAAAAACCATCAGCGCACGTAAGTTATGGCATGATGTCGGGCACGCCGCATGGGCCTGTGCTGACCCAGGCATCCAGTACCATGATACCGTTAATGCTTGGCATACCTGTCCAGAAGATGGCGAAATCCGCGGTTCAAACCCATGTTCGGAATATATGTTCCTTGACGATACGGCCTGTAACCTCGCCTCTATGAACCTTTTGACCTTTTTGAAAGACGGCGCGTTTCAGGCGGAAGATTATATTCATGCAACACGTCTTTGGACAATCACTCTGGAAATCTCGGTTTTGATGGCGCAGTTCCCCTCAAAAGAGATCGCAAAACGCTCTTACCAGTTCCGCACGCTTGGGCTGGGATATGCCAACATCGGCGGCCTTTTGATGAATATGGGACTTGGATATGACAGTGATGAGGGGCGCGCACTCTGCGGTGCACTTACCGCGATCATGACAGGTGTTGCCTATGCGACGAGCGCGGAAATGGCCTCGGAGCAGGGTGCCTTCCCTGGATATGAAAAGAATGCAGATCATATGCTGCGCGTCATTCGCAATCATCGTAATGCGGCTTATGGCGCAGAGGAGGGATATGGGAAGCTTGCCATTAAGCCCGTGGCTTTGGATCATGCGAGCTGCCCTGACCAAAACCTTGTTCTTTTGGCGCAAAGCTCTTGGGACGAGGCGCTCTCAATGGGTGAACAGTTCGGCTATAGAAATGCACAAACCACCGTTGTCGCTCCAACAGGAACAATCGGTCTTGTAATGGATTGCGATACAACAGGGATCGAGCCAGATTTCGCGCTGGTGAAGTTTAAAAAGCTTGCAGGGGGTGGATATTTCAAAATTATCAACCAATCTGTGCCCGCAGCACTCGAGAAACTGGGCTATTCAAGTGCTCAAATCGAAGAAATCATTTCCTTCGCCGTGGGGCATGGCTCTCTCGGGAATGCGCCAGGGATCAATCACACCAGTCTTGTCGGACATGGGTTTAGCGCAAATGAACTCGACAAAGTGGAAGCGGCACTGGCAAGTGCCTTTGATATTCGCTTTGTCTTCAACCAATGGACGCTGGGTGTAGACTTTTGCACCAAGGTTTTGGGTATCCCAGAAGCAAAACTCAACGATCCAAGCTTTGATATGCTGCGCCATCTTGGCTTTAGCCGCGCCGATATAGACGCCGCCAACGATCATGTTTGCGGAACCATGACCTTGGAGAATGCACCGCATTTGAAAGAAGAGCACTATCACGTCTTTGACTGCGCCAATCCGTGCGGCAAAAAGGGCAAGCGGTATCTCAGTGTAAATAGCCACATCTACATGATGGCTGCGGCGCAATCGTTTATCTCGGGTGCAATTTCTAAAACGATCAATATGCCCAATGATGCGACCATCGAGGATTGCCAGAAAGCGTATGAACTCAGCTGGGCGCTTGGGGTGAAAGCAAACGCGCTGTATCGTGACGGATCCAAGCTCTCACAACCGCTTGCAACGGCGCTTGTGGAAGACGATGACGAAGCGGCTGAGATTTTGGAGACAGGGACGAGCCAAGAAAAGGCCGCCGTGCTTGCCGAAAAGATCGTAGAAAAAGTGATCATCAAAGAGGTGGCCAAATCGAACCGCGAGAAAATGCCTGAGCGTCGCAAAGGCTATACGCAAAAAGCGGTTGTTGGGGGGCACAAGGTCTATCTTAGAACGGGAGAGTATTCAGACGGCTCTTTGGGCGAAATCTTTATTGATATGCACAAAGAGGGGGCTGGCTTTCGCGCGATGATGAATAATTTTGCCATCGCTGTCTCCGTTGGGCTTCAATATGGTGTACCACTGGAGGAGTTTGTTGATGCCTTTACCTTCACCAAATTTGAGCCCGCTGGCATGGTGCAAGGCAATGATAGCATCAAAAACGCGACTTCGATCCTCGATTACATCTTCCGTGAATTGGCAGTGAGCTACCTGGATCGCACGGATCTAGCGCATGTCAAACCCGAAGGAGCGGCCTTTGATGACCTTGGTCGTGGTCAAGAGGAAGGGGTGCGCAATGTAAAAGAGCTGAGTGAAAATGGTGCCTCTAAGTCATTGGAAGTGCTCAAGCAAATCAGCTCAACAGGCTACCTCCGAAAGCGCCTACCGCAAGAGTTGGTGGTTCTCCAAGGTGGACAGTCACTTGGTAATCTCGCACTGGACGCGCAGTCCTCGGTCGCTGGCAGTGCAAATGGAATGGTCGCCGAAACCGTCGTCAGCGCACAGCAAACATCCTCTTCGATGGATGCGCGCACCAAAGCGAAGATGCAAGGCTATGAGGGTGACCCCTGCGGCGAGTGTGGGAACTACACGCTTGTGCGCAATGGAACATGTATGAAGTGCAACACTTGTGGGTCGACCTCAGGATGCAGTTAAGCATGAAAGGATAAGTGAGACATGGGACGGGTGCGCTCGCCCCTAACGACGTTCAGGCCGCAGGCAAAAACAAAAGATATCGAGCGGTTATAATATGAGCTTGAACGGCGAAACTTACGGGGGCTTGGCCCCCGTTTTTTATTTATTAACAGGCAGTTCCGTTGTGTTCTTAAGGCTTTCAATAACAAAGCTTGCGGAGACGTCACTAAGTGTCACGCGACTTGTTAATGTTTGATAAAGC
>WTIQ01000003.1:0-1985 GCA_011525185.1 Paracoccaceae bacterium
ATTCTACACTGGAAAACAGATAAACCGATCCTAGACAAGCATTCAACAGGCGGCATTGGGGATTGCGTTTCGCTTGTTTTAGCCCCTCTCTTGGCCTCACTGGATGTCTATGTTCCGATGATCTCCGGGCGGGGTTTGGGCCATACGGGGGGAACGCTTGATAAATTGGAAGCAATTCCAGATCTGCGCGTTGATCTGAGTGAGGCAAAGTTGCATGCGGTGTTGGATCAAGTTGGATGCGCGATTGTCAGCGCCTCTCAATCCCTCGCGCCCGCAGACAAACGCCTCTATGCCATTCGGGATGTAACACAAACGGTTGATCAAATTTCCCTCATTACAGCCTCTATTTTATCCAAAAAGCTTGCAGCGGGATTAGAGGGTCTTGTGCTTGACGTCAAATTTGGCAGCGGTGCCTTTATGAAAACCCATGCTGAGGCCAAGGCCCTTGCGGTCTCACTGGTTGAAACAGCACATGGGGCGGGCTGCAAGACCTCTGCACTTCTTTCCGATATGAACGAGCCTCTGGCCTCTTCGGTTGGAAATGCTCTGGAAGTCAAAGAGGCCTTGGATGTTTTACAAGGGACAAAGCAGGGTCGTCTACGCGACTTGAGCCTTGAGCTGGGGGCCGAGCTTTTGACGCGAAATGCGGTGATAGAGGACCGTGAGAGAGCACTCTCGGCTCTTACACAAAAGCTCGATAACGGATCTGCGGCAGAGCGTTTTGAACAGATGGTTTCGCTTATGGGTGCTGCAGATAATGACGCCACCAGCCTCGCAAAAAGCTTGCCCAAAGCGGCACATATTGCCCCTATTTTTGCCTCTGAGGAGGGATTTATCGGCGCATGGAATGCCGAGGCACTCGGGCAGGCAGTGGTCGTGCTTGGGGGCGGACGTTTGCGAGAAAGCGACCAGATTGATCCATCGGTCGGCTTAAGCGAAATACGCCCTATTGGTGCAAGGGTCCACAAAGATGAGCCTTTGATGATGGTTCATGCCGCCTCTCTTACGGATTTCGAGCAGGCGCAACAGACGGTTTTGAAAGCGCTAACTCTCGCTGAAACAGCGCCCTGCCCGCGCGCCCTTGTGGCAGAGCGTGTGTCACTATGAGCCGTGTCTTTTTAATCGTGATGGACTCCGTTGGAATTGGTGGAGCGCCTGATGCGGAGCACTTTTTTAACGATGCCGTTCCTGACACGGGGGCCAATACGCTCCTTCATATTGCAAAAGCCTGTGCAGAGGGACGGGCAAACGAAGCACGAGAGGGTCCGCTTGTCCTGCCAAACCTCACCCGCTTGGGCCTAGGTCAGGCGCTTGATCTCGCAAGCGATTGCGTAAATCCCTATTTGAGGGGGGAGATCTCTGGCGCATGGGGGGTTGCAACCTCTCATTCGCGCGGGAAAGACACGCCCTCTGGTCATTGGGAGCTTGCAGGTTTACCCGTGACCTGGGATTGGCATTATTTCAAGGACAAAACAGAGAGTTTTCCCCCTCAGATCATCGATAAAATAACGCAATTCACGGGCCAAGATGGAATACTGGGCAATTGCCATAGTTCTGGGACCGAAATAATAGCCCAGTTTGGCGAGGCTCATCTAAAGACAGGGCAACCCATCTGCTACACTTCCGCGGATAGTGTGTTTCAAATTGCAGCGCATGAAACCTATTTTGGCTTGCAACGGCTTTACGACTTATGCGCAGCGCTTGCGCCGATGCTGCACGAGATGAAGGTGGGCCGCGTCATTGCGCGCCCCTTTCTGGGGGAACATGCAAAGGCGTTTACCCGCACCTCAAACCGCAAGGATTTTGCCATGCGCCCGCCTAGTGACGTTTTGACAAACCATGTTCAAAGAAACGGACAAAAGGTCATAGCGATTGGAAAAATAGGTGATATTTTCTCGATGCAAGGGATCGATACCGTTTTGAAAGGACCAGATCGAGAGCTGATGGATCACCTGACAGATCAGGTTCGTTCTGCCTGCGATGGG
>WTIQ01000003.1:1995-4928 GCA_011525185.1 Paracoccaceae bacterium
TGGCAACGAATGTACGATTGCGTGCAGCGCCAATTTTGGGGCCCGTCGTCTTACAGGGTGTCCCCCTCGAACAATCCGCGGACAGAGTTACAGAAAAAATTGGCAAAAAAATGGCGAACGTGGAATTGAGTTGGCAAATTACCCTGCGTTTTGTCTGGTGCGTGACTCCATTCGCAATAATTCCCGGCGTTTAAATATTTGTTTTTGCGAATTTCGTCGAATTCGATAGCCTATATGGGCATAGACGCGATGTGTCTGGATATGCTCGCGCGCTTGAATGGTTCGACGAAAGGGTCGGTCAGATCATGGAGGATATGAGACAAGACGATCTTATGATCTTTACAGCCGATCACGGGAATGATCCCACTTGGAGCGGGACAGATCACACCCGCGAACGTGTCCCCGTCTTGTGTGCAGGACTTGGGGAGCGCTCCTTGGGCCATATGTGCTTTCAAGATGTTACGGACTTGGTCCTTCAACACTTTGATATTGAAGGGGTGAACCAGTGAGGTTTTCAAATGAAAAATCCCTCTGTCGCTCACGCCAATATTTTCGTCCCAAAGGGTCGTACCTGCTGCATGCCTTCAACTGTAAAGCGGTCCTAAAGATAAAGAGGTCAGTATGCCAGATTTGAACAAACCTAAAATTGAGCTGCATCTGCATCTTGAAGGGGCAGCTCCTCCTTCGTTCATCCGCCAATTGGCGCATGAGCAAAAGGCTGATATCTCTGGTATTTTCGACGCAGATGGCGGCTATGACTACCGAGATTTTACGCATTTCCTCTCTGTTTATGAGACGGCGACAAGTGTGTTGCGCACACCGATGGATTTTCACCGCCTGACGCTTGCTGTCTTAGAGCAAAGCGCAGAGCAGAATGTGATTTATACAGAGGCGTTTCTCTCGCCTGATTTTTGCGGCAAATCAGACCTCTCTGCTTGGCGCGACTATTTAGCGGCGATAGAAGAGGCGGCGGCGATTGCCGAGCAAAAATTCGGCATTGTGATGCGTGGGATTGCGACTGCAATCCGTCATTTCGGAGCTGAGAAGGCCAAAAAAGCCGCCCTCTGTGCTGCTGAAACCCAAGGAGGATTTATCACAGGCTTTGGCATGGCCGGCGCTGAGACCGTTGGAAAGAAAGCCGATTATGCCTATAGTTTTGATATGGCGCGCGAAGCTGGGTTGCGACTGACTTCCCATGCAGGCGAATGGGGGGGCGCTGAAAGTGTGCGCCAAGCGCTCTTTGATCTCAACGTTGAGCGACTAGGCCATGGCGTGCAAGTAATCGACGATGACGCGCTCGTTGATGAAGTCATCGCCCGCGAAGTCACCCTCGAAGTATGTCCAGGCTCAAATGTCGTCTTGGGCGTCTACCCAAGCCTTCGCGAACACCCCATAGAACAGTTGCGCGCAAGAGGCGTCAAAGTGACTGTTTCTACAGATGACCCTCCTTTTTTCAAAACCACTCTGCGCCAAGAATATGCCGCGCTTGCTGACGTTTTTGGATGGCAGGATGATGATTTTCTTGAAATAAACCAAATTGCATTGTCGAACGCATTTTGCGATGAAGAGACAAAAGCCAGCTTACAAAAAAGGTTGACCCAAACATGAGTGATCATTTGACCGTTGTGACACACCCTTTGGTCCAGCATAAATTAACTTTGATGCGTGACCACAATGCATCAACGGCGAAATTTCGCCAACTTCTGCGGGAGATCAGCCAGCTTTTAGCTTATGAAATTACGCGTGAGTTGGATTTAACCACAAAGCGGATTGAGACGCCCCTGACAGAAATGGACGCTCCAGTGCTTGACGGGAAAAAGTTGGCGCTCATTTCTATTTTACGGGCGGGCAATGGTTTGCTTGACGGCGTGCTTGAGCTTATTCCTGGCGCGCGCGTCGGATTTGTGGGTCTTTATCGTGATCCTAAATCACTGCAAGCTGTTGAATATTATTTCAAAGTTCCAGATGCTTTGGAAGATCGGCTCGTGATTGCAGTTGATCCAATGCTAGCGACGGGGAATTCATCCGTTGCTGCAATTGACAAATTGAAAGAGGCGGGGGCACGAAATATCAGGTTCATGTGCCTCTTGGCAGCACCAGAAGGTGTGGCGAGAATGAAAGATGCCCATCCAGACGTAAGGATTGTGACGGCCGCTCTTGATAGTCATTTAAACGAAAAAGGATACATTGTACCCGGTTTAGGTGATGCAGGAGACCGTATGTTCGGCACTAAATAAGCTAACGATTCCTTTATTCATCCATAGATTTAGGGCATTATCGGCCCTAATAATATGTGAGAGCAGTCATGGCGCAAAGGTTAAAACGCTTGTTGAAGGCGATATTGTCGGTTGTCGTATTGTGGCAAAGTCCCAGCTATGCGCAACAATTGAATGCGTCTGATGGTCCTGCAAATCTCCCGCCATCGGGGTATATCGGCACAGAGTTTGTTGATAATCGCGGATGTATCTACATTCGAGCAGGATCAATCTCAAATCCGACTTGGGTGCCCCGTGTGACACGCGACCGAAAGCAGGTTTGTGGTCGCAAGCCAAGCTTCAATAAAAATATATCGGGGGTGGCGTCTGTCTCAACTCGTCCGTCGGTTAAGCCTAAGGCTGATTTTTCCCCGCTTAGGACTGTTGCATCAACGTCGCTATCGGAGGTGCAAACATCACCGAATGGCCTTCAAAAGCTTTCGACATTACCTGCTAACCAACAAGTTGCAGCCTCTTCTACGTCGACGATTGTGGTACGCAAGGGCGTTGGGTTAGCGACGATACCGCAAAGGTTTAGGCCTGCTTGGGACGATGACCGACTTAATTTATACCGTGGAATACCAAAGATGCAGGGTATTTTGGCGTCTGAGTAAGTTTGGACACAGGATGTACCGCGTAAATTACGTACAGGTGAGCGGGCGAGCAACCTTACGCCTG
>WTIQ01000092.1 GCA_011525185.1 Paracoccaceae bacterium
ATTTCTTTACCGTGCGCGACCTGCTGGATCAGGGATATGCAGGCGAAGTGATCCGCTTTGTGTTTCTCTCGACCCATTACGGAAAGCCAATGGATTGGACCGACGCCAAGGCCAAAGAGGCGGAAAAGACGCTTAGGAAATGGCGGCGAATGATTAGCTCAACACAAAGTGACGCGGGGCAGGTCGATCCAGAGTTTCTGAAAGCTCTTGCAGAAGATATAAACACCGCGGGCGCGATTGCTGTTTTACACAAATTGTCCGCGCAAGATAATGCTGCCACTCTCAAGGCTTCGGCGCAGCTCTTGGGACTTTTGGACGATCACATGGGGGAATGGGCCTCTGCGCATGATCTATCCGCTTGGGAAGAGCGGTTGTTTTCGCTCAGATGCGCTGCAATGGAGAGCAAAGATTTTGCCCCTGTGGATCAGATGAAAGCACAGCTCATTGCGGCAGGGCTTGATGTGCGCATAAGCAAAGAGCGTGTTGAGCTGGTTCCTGTCGCGGGATTTGACGCTCAAAAATTGAATGATATTAAGTAAATACTGCGTTATGCAGACGGGTAGAACACATGGGCAAAGAGCGTCTTTATATTTACGATACGACCCTGCGAGATGGGGCGCAGACGCAAGGCGTTCAGTTTTCTGTTGAGGAGAAGCGCCAGATCGCGGCCGCTTTGGATGAGCTCAACGTGGATTATATCGAAGGCGGTTGGCCAGGGGCCAATCCTACCGATAGCGAATTTTTTGCACATCCGCCCCAGACGCAGGCGCGCTTTACCGCCTTTGGGATGACCAAACGGGCAGGGCGCTCGGTTGAAAATGATGATGTGCTCTCTGCGGTGGTCAATGCGGGTACGGAATCGGTCTGTTTGGTTGGTAAGACCCATGATTTCCACGTGGAAAAAGCGCTGGGAATATCGCTTGAGGAGAACTTAACAGCCATTTCTCAGTCTATTGCGCATCTTGTTGCCGTGGGGCGTGAAGCGGTCTTTGATGCTGAACATTTCTTTGATGGGTATAAATCAAATCCAGACTATGCCACGAAATGCGCGAAAGCGGCCTATGAGGCGGGTGCGCGTTGGATCGTCTTGTGTGATACCAACGGCGGGGCAATGCCCTATGAGGTGGAGCGCATTGTGGGTGAGGTAATTGCCGCTGGCGTGCCAGGGGATCATGTGGGCATTCACACCCATAATGATACGGAAAACGCAGTTTCTAACTCATTGGCCGCAATTCTTGCAGGCGCACGGCAAGTGCAGGGCACGTTGAACGGTTTGGGTGAGCGCTGCGGAAATGCCAACTTGATTTCCTTGATCCCAACATTGGTTCTCAAAGAGCCCTTTGCAAGCCAGTTTGAAACCTGCGTCGATGCCAAAGCCCTTGAAAGCCTGACGCGCGTGTCGCGCGCTATTGATGATATTTTGAACCGTGTACCGACGCGGCAGGCCGCCTATGTGGGCGCCTCTGCTTTTGTGCATAAGTCGGGCCTGCATGCCAGTGCGATCCTAAAAGACCCAAGCACCTATGAGCATATTGATCCCGCTTGGGTGGGCAACGAACGTGTTATCCCCATGTCCAATCAAGCAGGTCAGAGCAATTTACGCAGACGTCTTGCAGATGCAGGGATTGACGTTGATAAAAATGACCCAGCTCTTGAACGCATCCTGACTGCAATCAAAAATAGAGAGGCAGAGGGATATTCCTATGACACCGCGCAAGCCAGTTTTGAGCTTTTGGCGCGGCGGGAATTGGGGATTTTGCCAACATTTTTTACGGTCAAACGCTACCGCGTGACAGTGGAGCGGCGTAAGAACAAATATAACAAGATGGTCAGCCTCTCGGAAGCCGTTGTGGTCGTCAAAGTGAATGGGGAAAAGAAACTTTCAGTGAGCGAGTCGATGGATCCAAGCGGGTCAGACCGCGGACCTGTGAACGCTTTAGCCCGTGCCCTCACCAAAGATCTTGGTCCATACCAAGATATGATCGATGACCTACGTCTCGTTGATTTTAAAGTGCGGATTACGCAAGGGGGAACCGATGCTGTGACACGGGTCGTGATTGATAGCGAAGATAGCCAAGGCCGGCGCTGGGCAACCGTGGGGGTCTCTCCCAATATTGTGGACGCGAGCTTTGATGCGCTTTTGGAGGCGATCACATGGAAACTCGTGCGCGATTACCCCGCTGCGTAACTTTAAGGTAAGGCAGACGCACAGAACATGCAGCCCGTGTTTGATGAAAATATCCTCGCCTGCGCACAGCGTCTTGAGCAGGGAGATCCTGTCCGTTTTCGGGCGGTGATGGCTGCACCAGCCCATCTTCGGCCGAGGCTCTTCACACTCTTTGCCTTTAACATAGAGGTTGCGAGTGCGCCTTGGGTGACGAGCGAGGAGATGATCGCAGAAATGCGCCTGCAATGGTGGTATGATGCGCTGGGAGAGATCGCAGCAAGTGCAGATATTCGCCGCCATGAGATTGTAACGCCTCTTTCAGAGCAGCTTACCCCCGCTCAAGCACAAGAGTTGCAAAGATTGGTCGAAGCCCGCCGCTGGGACATTTATCGTGATCCCTTTGAAAGCGAAGATGCGTTTGAGAAGTATATTCACGCCACATCTGGCACGCTATTGCGTGTCGCGGGAGCGGCAGAGGATGCGGCAACGCAGGCGCGACTTTCGGAACTTGGATATGCAAACGGCGTGGCAAATTTCTTAGTGGCTGTGCCAGAGTTGGTGGCACGCGGGCGGACCCCTTTTGCAGTTGAGACGGACCGCGTGTTCGAGAGTGCAGTGAGCAAAGCACTTGCAGCCTGTGACCGAGCGCTCGCGACGCGCTCTGAGTTTCCAGAAATGGCGCGCTATGCGGCTTTGAGCACCTATCAAACGCAATATATTTTGAAATGCGCGGCGAGAAGCCCGAATGCTGTCACGCAGGGAGCTTTGCAGCCTTCTTGGCTGTCAGATCGTCTAGTGTTGATGAAGCAGCGTCTTTTAAACCCGTTTCGCTGAAGCAGGATTTGCCTTGTTAAGGGATTGAGCAGTCTTGGCGCTTGCCTGCCGCTCTTCCAACTCAGCTTGCTCTAAGCTGTAGTCTTTTAAAATGCGCAATTGCTCTTGGCTCAAACTATAGGGATCAACGTCAAAGCGTTTGCGCAATGCGAGCAGTTGCCAGATAAATTTTGCGTGGTCAGCGTAGGTCATGCCTGTCAATACGACCCGATCTTTGCATTGTTAAGGCATGGCATGAGCCAAATTCAAAGTCTCACGTCAATGTGAAGATTTGTTTCATTTTTGCACTCGGCATTTTAAGCAATGGTAGGATGCGTCGCTTTCATGCGGCCTGTGGTGTCTGAGCTTTTTCACTACGCCTGAACCAAAGAAGGGCAAGGGCCGCAAGCGCCAGAAGTGGCAACATGGCAAAATTGACAAAGGCCCAACCGCTTTCAGCGCTGCTGCCTGAACAATTCATTAAGCCCCCCGAGGCAAAAGAAGCCAGCGTTACACTGCCAAAGACCATGAGATCGTTCATCCCCTGCACGGTGCCCCGTTCTGCAGGGCTGTGGGATTGGGCAAGCATTGTGGTCGCGCCGACAAAGCCAAAATTCCATCCTAACCCAAGAAGGATGAGACTGGCAAAAAAGTGGCTGGAAGTGACGCCGCTCAACCCTGCGACACACGACATGAGCAGCAGAAGCAGTCCAGAGAAAATAATCCGTTGTGTTCCAAAACGCGCGATCAAATGACCAGTGAAAAAAGAGGGGATATACATCGCAAGCACATGGGCCGAGACAATATCCGCGGCCATGTTCTTGCTATACCCACATCCCACAACCGCGAGCGGTGTTGAGGTCATCACCAAGTTCATAAGGGAATAACTGACCATGGCACAAATCATTGCGACTACAATTTTTGGATCTTTCAAAATCTCGCGCCGTGAACGACCTTTCTGTTGTGCCTGCGGTCCTATCGTCGGGTCTGTGGCCTTAAAGAGAAGAAAAATCAACGATCCACCCAAATTTAGACCAATGACAGCGATATATGTGGCCAGATAGGGAATGGCGATGGCATCAGCCGTCGCTTTCACCAATTGCGGTCCGATCACGGCCGCAAGCAAGCCGCCCGCAAGAACATATGAGATTGCTTTGGGGCGAAAAGTCTCGGAGGCGGCGTCGACCGCAGCAAATCTGAAAAACGCCTGAGCAGACATATAAATTCCCGTAAAGAGCGATCCCAACAAGAAGATCGGAAAAGAATTCATATAGAGGCCAATTGAGCCAATAAAGGCTCCCAAAGCGCCCCCCATGGCGCCAATGATAAAGCCCGTTTTCCGCCCGTGACGTTGCATGATATTTGCAAGAATGGGCGAGCTGCACATCGAGCCAACGACAATCAGCGAGATGGGCAAGGTGGCAAAGCAGACATTGCTTGCAAGCGATTGTCCTGCAAGTCCAGCCAAGATAAATATCATTGGCATTTGCGCTCCCATGATCGCCTGAGCTAAAATGAGAACTGCAACGTTGCGTTTTGCGATTGTGTCATCTGGTAGGGTGGTCATTTGATGATCCGTAGTTGTGACATGGACAAAAGACAAGGCTTGGCTCTATCTTTTTGCATATGAGCCAGTGATTTAATGTAACGCGACATATCACGCTTGCATTTTGGGAGGACGATGATGAGCAGCCAGACACAAAGAGCGAGTGAGCGCATTATTCATGACACGCGCTGCATTGAGGAAGGTCTTCACTGGCTCGGGCAAATCGAGCCGAAATTTGCGCAAGCAGCTGACGAGGTCGGTGAGATTCCCCTACGTCTGCGCTCAGATGGGTTTGATCAAGTCCTGAGTGCGATTGTGAGCCAACAGCTCAGTGTTTCAGCAGCGGCTGCGATTTGGTCGCGTCTGAAAGAGGCAGGTTTTGTAACCCCC
>WTIQ01000119.1:0-2627 GCA_011525185.1 Paracoccaceae bacterium
CTGCTTCTACAGCATTAAAGGAGATTTCCAATGTTTAAAATTCCAGCACTGAGTCTGAGCGTGATATTTCTGGCTTCCCCTTTTTTGGCACAAAGTCCCGTTGAGTTGCTTACGAGCTTTTATGAAACTGTGGATGGTGATGCCCCGTTATCAGAGATTGCCGCCGCCTATGCAGAAGATTTTATCGACCACGATCGCTCACCAACCGCTCCCAAGGCGCTTTCTGACAAAGAGGTAATTGTTGGCCCGTTTTCGGAGCTGCGTTCTGGGTTTTCTGATATGACGCATAAATTGGATATTGTCGATCCAGTAGGCGATAACTCCGCTATGGTTTATTGGACATTTAGCGGGACGCATGATGGAACGTTCTTCGCCATCCCCCCATCTGGAAAAGTCATTACTCTCAATGGGGTCGATATTATGAAATTTAAGGATGGAAAAGTTGTTGAGCAATGGCACGTGGAAGAACTGATGTCGATGTTTCAGCAAATTGGAGCTGCCCAATGAACAATGAGGCAAGTTTACACATAGGCTTTGACCCCTTGTGTGGATGGTGTTTTGGTGCCATTCCCGCGATCCGTCATGTGCAAAAACACGTCCCAGATTTGGAAATTGAACTTCTGTTAGGCGGATTGTTCACAGGAGAGGCGATCCGTCCATATAATCGACTGTTCGATTTTATAAAAAGCGCCTCTGTCGGGCTTGAACGGGTGACTGGGAAACGCCCTTCTCAACGGTTCTTTGATGTCATAGCAGCACCCGATGCGCCCATGGCAAGTTCGCTTGAACCCTGCGATGCGATCCGGCAAGTCCAAGATATCGCACCACATAAGGCGCTGTCTTTCGCACATAGATTACAGGAAATGCACTTTGAAGAGGGACGTGATTTAAATGATCCACGTGTCTATGCCGAGTTAACCTATGAACTGGATGTCCCGGAGATTGAGACCGAATACTGGAGTGACAGACGACACCTTCAACACGTTCTTACCCCTTCGTTCGCAACATGCCGCGCGTATGGCATTACGAGTTTTCCTAGCTATGTGCTTGAGACGGACCAGCGTTATCCTGTACGCTGTTCGTATGAAGGGGATGAGCTGGTCAAGGAGATTGCCTATAGAACCCAAGTGTAAAATGAGATTTGGGTTATAGGACATGAAAAAAAACA
The DNA here is from genome assembly GCA_011525185.1 of Paracoccaceae bacterium. GTDB lineage: Bacteria > Pseudomonadota > Alphaproteobacteria > Rhodobacterales > Rhodobacteraceae > LFER01. The sequence goes on from WTIQ01000119.1 coordinate 1,169, forward strand.
TGCTGTTCAGTGGCAAATTTGGGCCGCATTCACGACAAGGGGCAGAACTGGACGGAGTGTTTCGGTGATTTTTTGTATTATGCTGAAGTCTTTATGGATTTGCTGTAGAGCATGTCAATCAGCCCCGATTGACCATGAAAAACTCTAAGTAGAGTGAACAAAGTGGACGCGATCAAAGCCGCCTCTCCACCCGAAAACCTCTTGAGCAACGTTTTCATTGTTTAAGGCGCGTGCAATGAGGGAGGCGAGCCTAGGCGCATCGTCTTTGCTCATGCCCCATCGTACCAATTCAGGGGTCCCTATACGAAGCCCGTTCATATCTCCTTCGACTGGATCGACTGGCAGGCCAATGCCGCAGGCCAGAAAGCCAGATGCTCTGAGCTGTTTTGAGGCCTGTTGTCCCCCGCCATATGGAGCGGCCATCACAGCAAATTGGTGCGACAGCGTATGACCGTTTGTCCCCTCAAAGACGGGAAGGCCCTCAGCCTCTAAAGCGGCCGCAAGCGATTGCGCCATATCGATCATCGCGCGCGCATACGCCTCTCCAAAATCGCGCCAATCCAGCATTGTCACCGCCAGAGCTGCGGATTTTGCCACGTCAAAATTCGCAGTCATCCCCGGGAAAGCAATCGCATCCAGGCGATTGGCAATCTCTGCATCATTGCTGACGATCAAGCCGCCCGCTGGACCTCCAAGGCTCTTGTATGTGCTCATCGTCATAAGATGCGCTCCTTGGCTAAGCGGATTTGCCCAAGCTTTGCCCGCAATGATGCCGCATTGGTGCGCTGCATCAAAAAGGACTTTAGCCTCAATACGATCGGCAATGCTGCGAATTTCGGCCACTGGATGTTCGAATAAATTGAGACTGCCGCCGATGGTGATAAGCTTGGGCTTTTCTGCCTTTGCCATGCGCTCAAGACCTTCGAGGTCAATTGTGTACCCGTCTTTATCCACAGGGGCCTCAAGAATGCGTAGTCCAAAAAGACCCGCACAGCCCGCCGTGTGATGCGTCACATGCCCGCCAATCGAGGCTGGTGGAACAATGATCGTATCCCCAGCTTGGCAAATCGCCATGAAGCCATAGAGATTGGCAAGCGCACCCGAGGCGACCCGTATTTCCGCAAAAGCGGCGTCAAAAATTTCACCACAGAGGTCCGCTGCAATCACTTCTATTTCTTCAATAGCCTCAAGGCCCATCTCATATTTATCGCCTGGATAGCCAAGCGAGGGGCGCGATCCGAGACCCGAGGATAAAAGCGCTTCGGCCTTTGGATTCATCACATTGGTGGCAGGGTTAAGGTTAAAGCACTCCTTTTCATGGATGTGCCTATTTTGCTCTGCGAGGCGCTCAACATGGGCGATAAAATCGCTTGAGGCGAGAGCGTGCGTTGAATGTGTGATCTCTGTTACACGGGTTGCAGCCGTTTTGGGAAGCCAAGCTCTATCCGCAAATGTCATT
>WTIQ01000119.1:2727-4912 GCA_011525185.1 Paracoccaceae bacterium
AAGAGCTTTTGTTTTCTCCAAAGACCACCCCCGTAGCCAGTCAAAGATCCGTCAGAGCCAATCACGCGGTGACAGGGGACCACAATTGCAATTTGATTGCATCCATTTGCGCGCGCAACAGCGCGGCTGGCCGAGGGCTTGCCAATCGTCTGGGCAAGCTCACCATAGCTACGCGTTTCTCCGGCGGGGATGTCGCAGAGGGCTTTCCAAACGGTTTTTGTAAAATCAGTGCCGTGCAAGACAATGTGCAGATCAAATTTCGGCAACTCACCGGCAAAATAGGCCCTGAGTTGCAGATCGACCAGCTTGGTAAGCTTAGATGTGCCAAAGGCAATGCGCCCCTTAGAAAAGGCAAACATCTTTTTTAATTCTGCGGGCAGCGCTTTGCGATCCAAAAACTCAAGAAGATGCAAAGATCTGTGGTCTGTCACGCTCAAAAGCGTCCCAACGGGTGACTCATGCCACGACAAAAAGAAGAGGGCGTCTTTCGCATTATCGGAGGGTTTGAGGCCAAATTGCTTGATAAAGGCGGTGCGAAAGGCCGAGGGGCTTTCAAAGCCCGCGTCCACCTGCGCATCGATCACACGATCGCCATTGCTCAACGCGGTAAAGCCCTGTCCTAAACGCAATTGTCTGCTCATTTCTAAAAAGGTGATCCCAAATTCCTTTTTGAACGCGCGTCGCACTGTTGAGGGGTCAAAACCTAAGGCGGTAATCTCCCGTTCGCTCCAGCGTTTATCGGGTTGATCTGAGAGCGCTGTAAGCAAGGATTTGAATAACGGATAACTATTTGAGCGCGTGCCTAGGGGATGGCACCTTTTGCATGGTCGATAACCCGCGCTCAGACACTCCGATACAGTTTTGTAAAAGGTGCAGTTTTTCTGCAAAGGCGTTCGCGCTGGGCAAGTGAGGCGGCAAAAGATACCTGTTGATTTCACAGCCACAAAAACGCGGCCCTCGTAACTGAGGTCGTTTTGTTTCAAAGCTTCGTAAAGCGTGTCATGATCGGGTAATTTAAACAACATAACGCAAGTTTAATGCAAGAATATTGAAAGGTTAGTCCAAATTCGGGCACGGCTTAAAAAACACACGGCCATTTGACATCAACTATTAGCTTTGAGTCTATTCACCATTCATAGACCTCAATATGCTCGGCTGTTAGGGCGTAGCCCGTTTGGGCGATGTCTGTGGTCACTAACTGAGTTCCCATACGCCCCTCTACCCAGACAGCCTGCCACAAGTCGTCGCTTGGCCAAGGGGTAATAGATTGGACCAGAACGAGTTGGTTGGGGGGTGGGGGCGGAGTATGAATGCAGGCCCCCTGATAGGGCACAAGCACAAACTCACTGACACCCTCTGCGCCTATTTCAAGCGGTACGATAAAGCCTGGCATACGGATATAGGCACCATGTAAGGCTTCGTTCAGTTTTCTCGCATTTTCGTCAAAAATCGGGTTCCACGTGTCATTGAGCATGTCAATCTCACCCTCACCAATGATCTCACCGTAGGGCACACCAGGTGGTATAAGATCGTCCCAAGTGATTTCACGCGGAGTTTGAGCATATGCGAATGGGGCGGGGGCAAGGAAACCCAGTCCGAGCGCCAAAAAATATCGTCTATCTAAATACATCATGTTCTCACCATCATACCATCTGCAAGCGACATGCGATAGGCCCTTAGTGCGGGAACAAGGCTGACCGCGGCAGCGCTTGCAACAACTGCGATCAAGACCGTCCATTCCCGCAAATTTGGTGCGTTGATTGGAAGGAATAGGCCAAAGCGACTGTTAATTATGGGCTGTCCAATAGAAAGTGTGGCATAGAGCATAACAAGTCCTAAACAGGCCCCAAGTGCAGCTATGAGGATGGCCTCAAGCACCAACAAGCCAAGGATTGTAAGAGGGCTTGCTCCCATTGCGCGGTAAATCGCCATTTCGCGTCTGCGCTCATTCAAATTCGAAAATAAGGTTGCCATCATCCCGATCAGTGCGGTTACGACGACCATTGCCGAAATCGCGAGAAGGGCCGTTTCGGCCACGCCGATAATGCTCCACAATTCTTGCAGTGCAACACCTGGTAAGATGGCAAGGAGGGGCTCTTGGTCATAGGTGTTAATCGCCCTTTGCAGGGCAAATGTTTGCAAAGGGCTTTTTACGCCAATCAATGCGACGGTTACTGCTTTGGGG
>WTIQ01000452.1 GCA_011525185.1 Paracoccaceae bacterium
GTGTTTGGGGGGATGAAGCGGTCCATGAATTGTGTTTTGCGGTGGCTTTTTGTTTCACCAAACGGCTGATTTGATGCGTTTTAGTATACCTGTATTGATAATTTTTGGTTAAACGCGTTACAAAAATGTGAACTATATCCTAAAATTTGGTTCACATTTGTTAAGTTTGACTGCTAAGATACCGTATCGAGCAAAAATAAAAAATGTGAAATTGATGAAGTCTAAGGAGCCCTCTTATGGAGGTTTTTTGCCCGAGCTGTTCTACGGGATATCGTATTCCACCAGAAAAGGTGCCGTCGCGTCCTCGGATGTTGATGTGCAAATCATGCGGTACAGCCTGGCGGCAAGGCTTCCCTGCGCGTGCTCATTCTCTGGACGGGCAGCCCTCTAAAGTTGTTATTCCTTTTGATAAACCTGCTCGTCGCCCTCAATATGCACAGGGTGTTCTCGCAATCCTCAGAGAAGAGGCTGCGCTTGAGCAGCGGTTGCGAAAAGCATAGGCTACTCAACCAATACATCCTTATCCAACGTGCCAAGTACGAACTGAATTAAGATGGTCTTTTGCGATTGATCCATGTATCTTTAAGCCGTGGATCAATAGCGTTTAGTTTGAGGCATATTTATGAATTTCGGCAAGGGTCATCACCTGCACTTGATTGACGGGTCAGCATTTATTTTTCGGGCCTACCATGCTTTGCCTCCCCTGACGCGAAAATCGGATGGACTGCCGATTGGCGCTGTAAGTGGATTTTGCAACATGCTCCAGCGTTATGTAGAGGGCAATACAGGCCCAGATGCGCCTACACATATCGCCGTTATATTTGACAAAGGTAGTCACACCTTTCGCAATGAAATCTTTGATCAATATAAAGGCAACCGGGAGGAAATGCCCGAAGATCTGAGACCTCAAATGCCGCTCACCCGCGAGGCCACGCGGGCCTTTAATATAGCGTGTGAAGAAAAAGAGGGCTACGAGGCTGATGACATTATAGCAACACTGGCCATTCAAGCGCGAGAGGCTGGAGGGCAGGTCACAATTATCAGCTCTGACAAGGATCTCATGCAATTGGTGGGCGGCGGCGTCGAAATGTTTGACGCAATGAAAAACCGTCGCATTGACCGCGATGGCGTTTTTGAGAAATTTGGCGTCTTTCCCGAGCGAGTTGTGGATGTTCAGGCCCTTGCAGGCGATAGTGTTGACAATGTTCCAGGTGCCCCTGGCATTGGGGTGAAGACGGCTGCTCTTTTAATCAATGAATATGGCGATCTTGAGAGCCTGCTTGCACGTGCGGGGGAAATCAAACAACCCAAACGTCGAGAGACACTTTTGAATTTCGCAGAGCAAATTCGTGTCTCAAAACGCTTGGTTGAATTAGACGCAAAAACGCCTTTGGACTTCACGCTTGATGACCTGGAAGTGCAGCCGCCTGATGCCGAAAAGTTGCTCTCGTTTCTCGCAGAGATGGAGTTTAGGACGCTTACGAAACGGATCTCGGATAAATTGGGGGTTGAGGCGCCTGTGCTGAGAGAGGTTGCACCTGCGGCAGCAGGTGAAAATGAGTCTCCAAAGGTGCCATTTGATCCAAGCGGTTATGAGACCGTCACAACGCTGAGCGCGCTTGAGGCATGGGTTAGCGTCATTAGAGAGTGGGGTTACGTCGCGGTTGATACGGAAACAACCTCTCTCAATGAAATGCGTGCTGAACTTGTTGGCATCTCGTTATGTGTGGAGGAGGGAAAAGCCTGTTACATTCCTCTCAATCACAAGGCGGGCAGTTCAGACGACCTGTTTCAAGAAACAAAGCTCGTTGAGGGGCAACTTGGCGAGGCCGAGGTTCTCTTGGCGCTCAAGCCCGTTTTGGAAGATCCCGCCATTGTTAAAATCGGTCAGAATATGAAATACGACGCCAAAATTCTTGCGCGTTATGGTGTTGATATTGCGCCCATTGATGACACGATGTTGCTCTCTTATGCCCTGCATGGTGGCTTGCATAACCACGGAATGGATGGTCTATCTGAGCGTTATCTTGAGCATACGCCTATTCCGATTAAGCCGCTTTTGGGGAGTGGAAAATCTGCGATTACCTTCGATCGTGTCTCCATTGAAGAGGCAACGCCCTATGCGGCGGAAGATGTCGATGTCACGTTGCGTTTATGGAAACTCTTTAAACCCCGCCTGCATAGCGCGCGTGTGACGCGGGTCTATGAAAGCCTTGAGCGGCCCATGGTCCATGTTTTGGCAGATATGGAGAAGACGGGGATCAAGGTTGACCGCGATACGCTCTCGCGCATGTCTAATGCATTTGCACAGAAAATGGCGGGCCTTGAGGCTGAAATTCACCAAATGGCGGGTGAGACATTCAACGTAGGAAGTCCCAAACAGCTCGGCGAGATTATGTTTGACAAGCTTGGCTATGAGGGTGGCAAAAAAGGCAAAACAGGCGCCTATGCAACAGGGGCTGATATTTTGGAGGACCTTGCGACTGTCCATGATTTGCCAAAGCGGGTCTTGGATTGGCGGCAATTGAGCAAGTTGAAATCCACCTACACCGATGCGCTTCAAGATCACATAAACCCTGAGACGGGTCGGGTGCATACCTCTTATTCGATTGCCGGCGCAAATACGGGGCGACTGGCCTCAACAGATCCAAATTTACAGAATATTCCTGTGCGGACAGAGGATGGGCGCAGAATTCGCGAGGCTTTTGTTGCAGAAGAGGGCAAAAGACTTGTCAGCCTCGATTATAGTCAGATCGAGCTGCGCATCTTGGCCCATGTAGCGGGAATTGACAGTCTTAAGCAGGCTTTCCGCGATGGGGTGGATATCCATGCCATGACGGCCTCTGAGATGTTTGATGTGCCCCTTGAAGAGATGACCTCAGACATCCGACGACAAGCCAAGGCTATTAATTTTGGCGTGATTTATGGAATTTCTGGCTTTGGTCTTGCCCGTAATCTACGCATTCCGCGCGCTGAGGCACAGGGATTTATCGACCGATACTTCGAGCGTTTTCCAGGCATCCGTGAATATATGGATGATACAATTAAATTCGCCAAAGAGAACAGTCGGGTGGAAACGCTTTTTGGTCGCGTTATTCATACGCCAGAAATCAACGCAAAAGGCCCCGCTGCAGGTTTTGCAAAACGCGCAGCTATTAATGCACCGATCCAAGGAGCTGCGGCGGATATCATCCGGCGCGCCATGATCCGCATGCCAGAAGCGATTAAGGATTTACCAGCTAAAATGCTCTTACAAGTGCATGATGAATTGTTGTTTGAGGTCAGCGAGGAAGCGATTGATCCGCTTATAAATGCGGCTCGAACGGTGATGGAACGGGCGGCAGAGCCTGTTGTAAAAATTGATGTTCCATTGGTTGTTGATGCGGGGCAGGGTGGGAATTGGGCCGAGGCTCACTGACATGAACCAAAACTAAACTCCAATAACATTCACTATCTTATCTTCGAGGGATTTAATCTCGATTGGTTTTGCAAGGTAATCATCCATGCCCGCATCAAAACATTTGTCGGCATCGCCTGTCAGTGCATTTGCTGTAATGGCGATAACGGGTAAGCGCTCACGTCCGTTTGCCGCTTCCCATGACCTGCCTTGCCGCGTCATTTCAAAACCGTCCATGAGGGGCATGTTACAATCGGTCAGGATTATTTCGTAATCTTTGGATTTCCATAATGCGAGGCCTTCTTCTCCATTATGGGCAACATCCGCATTATATCCAAGAACTTCCAATTGTTTGAGCAAGACCACTTGGTTTATTTCATTGTCTTCTACAAGCAGAAGCTTGACCTTGGCGCGCCGCTCTTTTTGCTGCTCCGTGCACTCTCGCAGGTTGGTGTCTATGACTTTGCGGCTCCGTACTTCAGGTGTTGAAAGCAGCCCCTCAAGCGCAGAATAAAGCTCCGATTGCAGGATGGGAAATAGCTGAACGCGGTATAAATCGTCCTCAATGCGGCCAATTTTCTCGGACCTAATACTTGTAAAAGCGATTATTTTCGGATTTTCGCAGTCAATGCGGATTTGTCTTTGCCATTCTTCAAGTTTGGCATCCTCACGGGCATGCATGATAAACACTGTGCCAGGCTTCGTATCTGGCAACATGAGCTCGCTATCCATCCAAATTGGCGTATCAAGAAGCCGTGCACCGAGGCTTTGCAATATGTCGGTTTGCTGCCAAACGCTCACACAGCTTTGGTCACGCACATAAACAATCTCCAAGTTTTCGAAGCGGTCGTCTCGTTTCGGGAATTCTGGCACAATAGGCAAAGGAAGCGTGACTTCGACGGTTGTGCCCACACCCTCTTTGCTGGTTGTTAGGATTGTTCCATGCATTTGTTGAACGAGCTGTTTTGTAATCACCAATCCAAGCCCGGTCCCACTGACGCGGCGCATCGAGGTCATGTCACCCTGCACGAAGGGTTGAAACAATTTGTCCATCAATTCTTGGGACATCCCAATACCTTCATCGCGTATACGAATGATCAGGTTTTGGTGTTTGTCTTTCTCGACGATCACATAGACCCAGCCTTGCCGCCCTGTGAGATCGTCCGCGGTGTATTTAATCGCATTGCTAAGAATATTTAAAATGATTTGTCGAATGCGCCCAGAGTCTGCAAAAACCCGTTCAGGCACATCTGGTGCAATGGAAAGCGCGAGGCTAACATTATTGTCGTCTGCCATTGTTTGTAGCGTGACGACGACCCCCTCAAGTACAGGCCGCAATTCCATGCGTGCCGCCTCAATGTTCAACTCTCCAGCATTGATTTTATTTGCGTCAAGAATGTCGTCGATGATGCGTAAAAGAGAGAAGGCAGAATTTCGAACCGTACCAATAGCGCGGCTTTGCTCGGGCGATTGCTGC
>WTIQ01000352.1:0-7844 GCA_011525185.1 Paracoccaceae bacterium
CGCTGAGACCAATCACGCCCATTTCAGGCTGCGTAAAGACCGCTGTCGGGATCAAAGCGTGATCTACGGGTGTTGGCTTGCCCCGAAAGACTGTATCGACAAATGCCATTGCCTCGTGAATAGCAACTGGTGTGAGATTGACACGATTTGTCACATCTCCAAGCGCAAAGATCGAAGGGATGTTCGTTTGAGAATAGTCATCCACCTTGATTTCACCCGCGGCACCCATCTCGACACCAACATCATCAGTGATAAGTCCCTGCGTATTTGGCAGTCTGCCCGTTGCAAACATGATCGCACCAAATTCACGGGTCTCGCCATCCGTATCTGTCACTCGGACACCCGTTTCTATTTTTTCAATCTTCGCGGCATTCACGCCACAGCGCAGGTCAATACCACGCGACATCATTTCAGAAGCAACAATATTCCGAGCTTCATCGTCGAAACCGCGCAGGATCTGTTCACCTCTGTAATATTGCGCTGTCTCCACCCCTAAGCCATTCATAACCCCTGCAAATTCGCTGGCAATATACCCGCCGCCGATGATCAGGATCGACTTCGGCAGCTCTTGAAAGTGGAACATATCGTTAGAGGTAAGCGCATGTTCTACACCTTCGATTTGAGGCAAAACTGGCGTGCCACCGGTGGCGAGCAAGATATGTTGAGCTGTTTTGCGCTGACCATCGGCGAGCTCGACTGTATGAGGGCCCACAACCCTCGCTCTTTGTGAATAGGTGGTGACCTCCGTTTTATCGAGTAGGCCCAAATAAACACCTTCCAAACGATCCAACTCAAGATCAAGCTTGTCGTGAAACCGAGACCAGTTAAAGCTCGGCTCTTCGATATCCCAACCATACCCACGCGCTTCGGGCACAAAATGAGATGTATCACTGGCAAAAACCATTAACTTTTTGGGAACACATCCACGAATGACGCAGGTGCCACCGTATCGATCCTCTTCGGCCAGTGCGACCCGCGCACCCGTTTCACCTGCCGCTGTGCGTGCAGCACGAACGCCCCCTGACCCACCACCAATAACAAAAAGATCATAATCGAAAGCCATTATAACTCTCCAATATCTGAAAATAGATTGGTGATTTCATCGGTCTGCTCTGTAACAACTTTACCTCCTGCCATACGGCGGATCATAACGATGCCACTTTCATGTCCAATAATCGTCTGGCGGCACATATCAACAAATAGCCCGTTTTCAACAACGCCAGGGATCAGGTTCAGTTCACACGTCAAATCGGATGCATTGGTGATCATCTTTAAATGAAGATCAAAGATATTGTTACCTTCATCTGTTACAAAAACTTGCTCGTCTCTTTTGCGCAAAACAACTTGCACGTCTTTATAACCAGATTGCTCCAACAGGCTCTCAATTGCAGCCAGAGTCGCACCACGCCCAAAGGGGATGACCTCTACAGGCAGTGGAAACTGCCCAAGAGCTTCCACATTCTTGGACGGATCGGCAATTACGATCATTTCCGCACTTGCTTTTGCTACAATTTTTTCACGTAAAAGCGCGCCGCCACCGCCCTTTATCAATTCAAAGGCGTTATTAACCTCGTCAGTCCCATCGATTGTGAGATCAAGATGACCAACCTCGTCCAAAGTGCTTAGGTTAAGGCCCAGCTCACTGGCGAGTTGAGCGGTTTCCTCGGAGGTCGGCACACCGACGAAACTCAACTGTTCATTCTTCACGCGTTCGGCCAAGCATCTGACAAGCCAAGCGGCTGTGCTGCCTGTACCCAGTCCAACCTTCATGCCATTTTTGACCATTTTGGCTGCGTGCCGTGAGGCTGCATATTTTGCGCGCTCGGACCCCGTTTTTGGCTTTATCATACCTACCTCACTTACTGTGCGCGATATATAAGCGATCCAAACATGATGTGCGAGAGCCATTGGCAAAGTTTCTTGTCATATGTGCGAAAAACATCGCGCTCAGGGGGACAAGAAACAGATAACGCGAAGAACGACCTCTGCATAACGCCACTTCCCTTTAGAAATGAGGGCCGCAGCTGCCTCATGTAGGGGCGAGCATGCATTGTCGGAACCTTTGAGAATTTCCCGCAACGTTCTTAAATAGCAATCACGTGATGTTTTGAAGAAAGAATGAGACATTTCATTGCGTAAACAGTCGCATTCGTCCTGTCTTGGACATGCAAATCCAGTATACGGCCTTATGCTTTACAGATTGCATTATGCCCCCGATAACGCATCGCTGATTGTGCGCCTTGCCCTGCTCGAGTTAGAGCAGCCGTTTGAAACCATTCTTGTGGATCGACGACTTAAGGCTCAAAAAAGCTCAAAATACTTAAAGCTCAATCCAAACGGTCTTATCCCCGTCTTAGAGGCTGGCGATCAAAAGATTTTCGAAACGGGCGCAATTCTATTATGGCTCTGTGAACAGCATGATGCTTTGGCAGGACCAAAACAGCAAAGATCGGCATTTTTGACTTGGCTATTCTGGCTGTCCAACACGCTCCACCCAGCACTGAGATTGTTGTTTTACCCTGAGAAATATATCGACAGCGATCCTGCACATAGTATCGCGTTGAGAGATGCACAAAAACAACGTCTGACGTCGTTGATCGATATCATTGCAGAAGAATGCAGTAACAATGATATTCTGAAATATGACGATGCGCCTAATATTTTACATTTTTATCTGTGCACCTGCCTTAGATGGCTGGCCCTGTATCCGCACGATCAAACGCAATGGTTTGAGCTGGACACTTGGCCCAATCTTAAAGCGCTCTGCGAAATGCTGGAAACCCGTGACAGCGTTCATATCGCGGCGCAGGCTGAGGGGCTTGGGCCAACAGTCTTCAGTCAACCTCACTATCCAAATCCTCCAGAAGGGTCAGCACTCTAATGTTTCTTTCCGTTTTTGAAATGTTTAAAATAGGGATTGGTCCCTCCTCCTCGCACACCATGGGTCCAATGGTGGCAGCCGCTCGCTTTCTCGATCTTATGCGCGCCTCTCCTTTTACATTTGCAGGTGTACGTGGGAGCCTACATGGTTCGCTTGCCTTCACAGGGGTCGGGCATGCAACCGATCGTGCAACGATCCTTGGGCTTGCTGGCTTTAAGCCAGACACATATGATCACGACGCAGCGGAAACTATGCTTGAGACCATCCGCTCAACGCATAAAATTACACCTCCTGACCTCCCTACACTCGACTTTAATCCGAAGGCTGATCTGAAATTTGATTATGGCCCGAACCTTCCAGGGCATGCCAACGGAATGATTTTGATGGCCACTGACGCACAGGGGGATGTGGTTTTGAAAGAGACCTATTATTCGGTTGGTGGCGGTTTTGTCCTGACGGAGCACGAATTGCAGGCGGGTGATCAAAAAACAGAGGATGCTGTTCCATACCCATTTAAAACGGCTCAAGAAATGCTGAGCATGGCGGAACGTTCAGGAAAATCCATCGCTGCAATGAAACGCTCAAACGAATTGGCGCTTCTGGAATATGATAAACTAAGTTCTGGTCTGAGCCGAATTTGGCAAGTGATGTCCGATTGTATTGAACGCGGTCTCTCCCGCGATGGGGTTTTGCCTGGTGGCTTAAATGTAAAACGGCGAGCCAAAGGAATTTATGACGCCTTGCAAGCGGAACGGGGCACAAACCAAAGCGCACCACATACAATCAATGACTGGATGAGTGTTTATGCAATGGCAGTAAACGAAGAAAATGCAGCCGGTGGGCAAGTGGTGACTGCACCCACAAATGGAGCATCAGGCGTCTTGCCCGCAGTCCTGCGCTACTACCTAGACCATGTCCCAGGCGCAAGCGCGTCTCAAATCGACGATTTCTTGCTCACAGCGGCGGCAATCGGAGGGTTGATCAAAGAAAATGCCTCAATCAGTGGGGCCGAGGCTGGCTGTCAAGCCGAGGTTGGTGGCGCAAGCGCTATGGCCGCCGCGGGACTTTGCGCAGCCCTTGGCGGAACGCCTGCGCAGATCGAAAATGCAGCTGAGATTGCGCTTGAGCATCACCTTGGAATGACCTGTGATCCGGTGAAAGGACTTGTTCAGGTCCCTTGTATTGAACGAAACGGTCTCGGGGCGGTCAAATCTGTTGCCGCGGCAAGTCTAGCCCTGCGCGGAGACGGCACTCATCTCGTTCCACTTGATGCCTGTATTGAAACCCTGCGGCAAACTGGTGCAGATATGAGCCATAAATACAAAGAAACGTCGCTCGGTGGCTTGGCGGTGAATGTTCCAAACTGCTAGCCTTCAGGAATATGAGAGTGAAATAAGCGAAATGGCACAATGTCCTTTGTAACGGATCAGAAGGAAGACGTGGAAAACACCGTCTTTAAAGGCGTTGTTTTGATGATAGCGTTTTGCTTTGTTGTGCCTCTCTTGGATGTCTTTTCTAAACTCGCTGCAGCGCAAGTCCCTGTTGCAGAAATTGCGACTGCACGTTTTATCCTACAAGTCGCATTCATGCTGCCTGTCATGATCTATATGAAGCGCACCTTTAAACTCGAGAGAAGACTCATTTCTAGACTGTTTTTACGCGCTGTTTTTCTTTTGATATCGACCTTCTTCTTTGTCCTTGCCATATCGGTTATGCCAATCGCGGATGCGCTTGCAATTGTCTTTGTTGAGCCATTTATTATTTTGTTTTTGGCTTGGGTCTTATTTAATGAAAAGGTCGGCATGAGGCGAATAAGCGCAAGCCTTGTCGGGTTCTTGGGTGTTTTGCTGGTCATTCAACCAAGTTTCGCAAATTTTGGTTATATTGCGTTCTATCCCCTAGGTGTTGCGTTTACCTTTGCCTGTTACATGCTCATTACGCGTCATCTTTCAACCGAAATTGACCCAATTTCAATGCAGTTTCACACCGCTGCGCTTGGCAGTCTCATTTGTATTCCTATCCTAATCGCGGGATCAGCTCTTGAGATGGGCGCACTCACCCCAATTTGGCCAGACCCTATATTTCTTTTGTGGCTGCTTGGCGTTGGCTTTTTCGCGAGTGTCTCGCATCTTTTGATGACCCTCGCTTTGCAAAATGCACCCTCTGCAACACTTGCGCCTTTGCATTATCTTGAGCTCATAATGGCTGGATTTTTAGGGTATATCGTCTTTTCTGATATACCCAATCCAATGGCACTCATGGGTATGCTGATCGTGGTACTTAGTGGTTTATATGTGGTCTTTCGCGAACGTCAGTTAAATGATTGAGGTTTTGGATATTATTGTAAATACTCGTAAAACGCTATCATTTAAATAATTTTTCTTGCATAAGGTGTTCATTCGCAATAGCTTCTAATAATGAAAGATGACAATATTTTATATGGTATTTTTTTGATGCTGGCCTTTTGCATTTTAGCGCCAATTGGAGATGCATTAGCAAAGTCTCTGATCACAAAAACAACCCTTATTACTCTTATTTTTTCACGATTTTTCGTTCAAACGCTTTTAATGACACCTATCACTCTGGCATTGCGAAAGCCGTTTGATTTCAGTGCTAAAACCCTTGCGCTTTGCACGTTGCGTGTCAGTCTTATGATTGCAGCCATGATGGCAATGATTGTGGCGCTGCGGTATATGGCCTTGGCAGACGCTATTTCGATCGCTTTCATAATGCCGTTTTTTGTCCTTATTTTGAGTCATTTTATAATGAAGGAATCTATTGCAAAACGACAAGTGTTGGCCTGCGCAATCGGTTTTGTTGGCGCCCTACTCGTGATACAGCCTGCCTTTGTTACAATTGGCTGGGCAGCAATTTTCCCCGTCTTAGCTGCTTTTTTGTTTGCAGCTTTTTTGATTGTGACGCGAAAAATTGCCAAGACCGTTGACGCCTTTGCTTTGCAATCTGTAACAGGCGTCATAGGACTGGCCCTAATTGTGCCAACCCTATGTCTTGCCCATGTTTCAGAGCTTAACAAAATTAGCATAACATTCGGATTTTTGACAGATCCGTCATTATTCCTCTTTCTTGTCATCTTTGGCTTGAATAGCTCACTTGCGCAGTTGGCTCTGATACTCTCTTTGAAATACGCCCCTGGTTCAAAAACAGTATCGTTACAGTATTTGGAAATTCCGATTGCGGTCTTGATTGGCATTTTCGTCTTTAGTGAGGTCCCAAATCTTTCTGCGCTAATTGGCATGTGCTTGATTGCAGGCGCAGGCCTTCTTAGTCTGCTGAAACAGGAGGCCAAGCGACCGTCCGCTCCAACGCAGCTAAAACAGCCCCAGCATAGTCTACGGGCAAGAAACACAGCATCTTCGAAGACTCTGGCCTAAGCTCGATTGGGCCTGTTGATTTGTTTGAGGTCCCAATTTGCCCTAGGGGCGAAAAATTGAGCTCATGCGTCGGCCAAACCAGCCCGTTCGACGCGAGCCGTGTGTCTCCAAGAGGGAAGAGTGACACACGGGTGCCAACTTCCGTATCCAGTTGAAAATGAGGAGGAACGAGAAATACGACATCATCTTCTCCTATCAAAATGCATTTTTTCTCTCGATACCGCGCAAGCACCGAAAGCGCCGCAAGGCTGTGATCTAAGCGCTCTCCTATAAATCCAAGACCAACATAAATTGGAGCATGCACTGCTCTTAGGCATTTCTCAAAATCGGTACTCTCTTGGTCTGGGATTTGATGGATCGGCAGCGCTTTTGGAATATTACCTGCCTTGGGATCAAATGAGTCCATATCCCCAAGAATCAGCTCAGGAAGATACCCCCCATCGAGCAGTGTATTGCCACCTCCATCAACTCCAATGAATTTCGACGACAATGAATGTGACCTTTGAATTACTTCTTTTGAAACATAAGCCCCACCAACGATGGTCACTGGCTCTTTAAATGAAACAATACCCTGCTCCACGGCTTAAATATCCTCTCAATTGCTTCCGTGCCTTAATATGGTCACAAAATCATTCTATTTATAGCAAAGAGTTGTTTAAATTTTCATGTTAACCCGATGTAAGTTATAAACGTGATGGAAGACGGCATTGGAAAAAGCGCCTCAGACAAACAAAGTCCTGACAGTCTCTTATGGTACGTTCTCGTGCACATTAGAGGGGTTTGAAGACTCATTTGAAATGATGACACAAATCGCCGATTATTTCCGCGACTTGGCGCATCAAGATCGCTTATTTGGTGCAGCACCTCCTACGCTTGACATGGATCACCTTATTTCCATCACCTCGAGTGCAGACACCTCGGACGTGTCTGGGGTTACGGATGGAAAAACCGTTAAACTGAGCAAACGCGCACCCGAAAGGGATCGCGCGAGTCCAACAGAGGCGACTGCAGGCAAAGCCTCACACGCACCCGCTTTGGAAAGCATCGCCAGTCGCATTGCGAAAATAAAAGCGGTAGTGGAAGAGACGGATGAGAGCTTTTTCGGGCAATATGAGGACGTACGACAAGTCAAACCCTCTCCCCAAGAGTTGGTTGATGCTATTGTAGATAAGCCAGACGCGGCGAGCAGCCCTGAAGTCGAGACGAATGCTAAAGATTCATCCCAAGAGAGCAACGATTCAGACAATGACCCCGATACAGCTGCAAACGATTTGAATTCTTTAGAGGGCGAAACGCAAACACCTGCGCAATCTACTACTGATAATTCTGATAAACGGGCGGCTTCAGAGCAATTAGAACAACACACCTCCGTACTGAGTGATATCGAGATAGTCAAAAGCGTAGATGAAGTAGTAACAGACGCTCAAAGTTCTGACATCGATCCCAAACATGAAGTAGACACTGCTCCCAAAGAGACAGTAGAGACGCCTTCCGTCACCGAGAGCGCTGAGAGCGTTGAGAGCGTTGAGAGCGTTGAGAGCGTTGAGAGCGTTGAGAGCGTTGAGAGCGTT
>WTIQ01000352.1:7944-18826 GCA_011525185.1 Paracoccaceae bacterium
GAGAGCGTGGTTGGAAAAGAAACTGAAACTGTCAAGATCGAGTCTCTTGTATCAACAGAGCAAGACACAACCAAAAAACCCAAGGTCACAGTGGTTCGCGTCAGAAAAAAACCAGCTAAAACGGATGGCGAGCAGAATAATGAGCCACGTTCTTTGGAGCAAGACACTCTTTCCCAAGATGCAGAACGGGATTTAATCTCCGCCCTCAATGATGATAGTCTTTCTGGCGTAGATGCAGCTTCATCAGAGGCGATCCCAAATGAACTCCAAGACACCGATACGATGGTCTTGGATGAAGATTCCTTAAACAAAACGCTCTCAGAGCTGGCAATAGCGTCCGAGAGCGACGATCTAAATGCAGTAGAGGATAAATTTACCGCCGAATTAGATGAGGCGCTCCAAGAAATTGAGGCAAAATCAGAGACGGCGCAAGAATTAGAGTCCGATACGGACAGATCCACAAACGTGGAAACCACCCACGATAGTGAGCCATCAGAGACGTTTGATCCAACATGGGATACAGGATTTGACAAGAGTGCACTGTCAGACTCCAACGCTGAAACAACACAGCCAACTATGCGAGCAAAGGAGGAGCCGTCTGGCGAAGACACCCTCAATATGTCTCAGAAAAGCGATTTGACCCGCTTATTGGAAGAAGCCGATCAACAGCTTGCAGACCCAGAAAACAATCGTCGCCACACCTCAATTTCTCATTTGCGAGCGGCGGTGAAGTCAGCGCGGGCAAAATCACTACTAGAGGGGATGGAGTACCTCGAGGCACAAGATTCTGTGCCCTACAAAAATGATCTAATAGCGGCTGTCTCACAAAAGCACTCTGATAAACGACCTGCTAGAAAGCAAACGCCCTTAACGCTTGTGGCAGAGCAACGCATAGATTTGAACGCGCCCTTGGAGCTTCATGATGAGGTCTCAGAAACATTTGAAACTTTTGCCCAATATTCAGAAAGCCTAGGGGCTGAAACGCTTGAAGATAAGCTCATGGCCGCTGCACTGTATTTAAAGAAAACAAAAGGTCTTGATAAGTTCTCTCGCCCCGAGCTGATGGGAACGCTTTACAGTGACGACCCTGGCACATTTTCACGTGAAGATAGCCTTTTATCCTTTGGTTTCCTTCTGAAAGAAGGACGCCTGAAAAAACTACCAGGCGGCCAATTTGAGGCTGTTCCTGAACTGGACGACGCGCAAAACCACCAACGTGTAGGGTAGGTCACTCACTGATGTGAGCGGGAGAGTATACGCAAAATTATTCTGAATTTTCGCTCGGATCAGCTTGACCAACACCCTTGAAAATAAACTTGAACGGTAAGGCCCATAGAACGCCAAGAGCAACGTATATAAACAATTCAAGTAAAATGGAGGGCCGCTCAAAAACCGCAATAAGGCTTATCGCGGACACGACGTAAATTGGCAATCCAACCAAAAGAATGATTAGCGACCAACGTCGCCGCGCTTTATAGCTTAATGCCATCTCTACCTCTTTCTCTGCCCTTATTATTTTACTGTTTATCCGAGAAGGGGTCAGTGACTAAAATAGTATCCTCTCGTTCTGGTGACGTAGAAACTAGCGCGACAGGACAGCCGATCAATTCCTCTACACGACGAATATATTTAATGGCGTTTGCAGGTAAATCGGCCCAACTGCGCGCACCTTCTGTGCTCTCACTCCAGCCGGGCATATCTTCGTAAACAGGCACACATCGCGCTTGTTGATCCGCGGCAAAGGGCAGATAGTCAAACCGTTTACCATCCAAATCATAGCCAATACAGATGCGCAAGGTTTCAAAGCCGTCCAAAACATCAAGCTTGGTCAGCGCAATCCCATTGACGCCCGATGTTGAACAAGTCTGACGCACCAGAGCAGCATCAAACCAGCCGCAGCGCCGCTTTCGTCCTGTGACAACCCCAAATTCGTGCCCCCGTTCCCCGAGACGTTGCCCATCTGCATCATCAAGCTCAGTTGGAAAGGGGCCCTCACCCACGCGGGTTGTGTATGCTTTCACAATGCCCATCACGAAATCAATAGACCCTGGCCCCATACCAGAACCAGTTGCAGCTTGTCCGGCGATCACATTTGATGACGTCACAAAGGGATAGGTGCCAAAATCAACATCAAGCAAACTGCCTTGAGCGCCCTCAAACAATATCCGCTTTCCTGCTTTCCGCTTCTCTGCCAGAACGTTCCAAACGGGAGCCGCAAATTGAAGAATAAAGGGCGCAATGTCCGTCAAACGTTCCATTAGGTCATCGCGGTCAACTGGCTCCATACCCAAACCGCGCCGTAGCGCGTCATGATGCGCCAAAAGGCGGTCAATGCGCGTACTCAAAGTCGCTGGATCTGCAAGATCTGAAACCCGGATGGCACGCCGCCCGACTTTATCTTCGTACGCAGGCCCAATGCCGCGTCCTGTTGTTCCGATTTTTGCCACCGCGTTTGAGCTTTCGCGGCTGTGATCGAGTTCAGAGTGCACAGGCAATATAAGCGGTGTGTTTTCCGCAATCATCAAATTTTCAGGTGAAATCGCAACACCCTGACCTGCGAGTTTGCTCACTTCCTCCTTGAGATGCCAAGGATCCAATACTACCCCATTGCCGATAACGGAGAGTTTTCCAGAACGCACTATGCCTGAGGGCAGCAAAGAGAGTTTGTAAACCTCTTTGTCAATGACCAGCGTGTGACCCGCGTTGTGACCCCCTTGGAAACGGACGATCACATCCGCCCGTTCGCTCAACCAGTCGACCAGCTTACCTTTTCCCTCGTCGCCCCATTGGGCGCCAACCACGACCACATTTGCCATTCTGGTCCTCACTTTTCACGTCAAACCCGCGCTGGTATAACGACTGAATTTCAAAGAGGAAAGTTCAATTCGCCTTTAAAATTGAGAAAACTTTAAATCGAAACAGGCGCACCATGCGGCGTTGTAAGATAGGCCTGTGTCCAAGCCTGCTTTAGCTCTTTTAGCGTTTCGGCCTCCCCAAGGTTTCTTTCAACCAAAAAGCCCTCCAGTGCCGCAAGCCAAGCTATAAAATAATCTTCGCCCCCATTGAGGTCTTTGCTCACGCCATGCTCTTTGAGTTTGGCGCCAAACGCATTTGCCCAATCGCTCCACCTGAAATGCCCTGCTTCATTTAGGGACACCGTCAACGCAAAAAGTTGCGCGTGCCATGGCTCCTCAAAGCTGGGCTCATCAAAAACGTAAGAGATAGGAGATAACGTCATGGTGTCTCAAGATAGCTTTGCCAGAGGTCCAACATGACTTCATCTGTAGGGTTTTCTGGATGCTGCCAGAGATCACCTGCCTTAAAGGCAACCGTGTACAGGGTTTCAGCCGCTTCTCCATATCCATGTGCATTGGCATCAGGAAAAACATGAGGCGGATGAACGGTAACGATCCGACCAGAGCAAGAGGCCGCATAAGAGGGAAGGCGTGTGTGTCCACCAGCGACTGACCTGTTCCCCGCCGGTATTGTTTTCACCTGCTCACCCAAAGCAAATTCAGGGGTCTCGTCGGTTTGCCGTTCGCTCGGTCCTCCACGCGCGAGGCTTTCAGCGACGCTCTCTTGTGTGAGTTTATGCTGGGCGACATCGGACACATCCAAAGCCGCTTGTCCTGTGGATAATTCTTCTGGTGTCACAAGTCCCTTTGCAACGAGAATATCCGTCAATCCTGCAAGCCATTTTTCATAATATGAAAACGCGGTGTAATCCATTGGCGCAAGGCATTCTCTCGCATGCCGCCCCTCGTCCAAATTCCATTGTCGCAAAAACCCTGAAGCCACAGTCAGGGCAAGAGCACGCCCATGCCATTCTTCTTTAAAGACAGGCTCTTGTCCAAAGTCAGGCGCAACGGGACCATCGCCAAACCGCCCCCCCATGTCATGCAGACGGCTCATGAGACCGCCCCAATAATCCCCGTGCCGATCATGCTGTCACGGGTGACAATTTTGGCAAGTTCGCTTTCGCTCCACCCTTCCGTTCCGCTGGGTCTCTGCGGCAAAACCAAATAACGCAGTTCCGCCGTTGAGTCCCAAACCTTGACCTTGGTTTCGCTGGGCAGCTTCACACCAAATTCAGCCAAAACTTGGCGCGGCTCGCGCACAGCACGGGCGCGATAGGCATCCGATTTGTACCACGTCGGAGGAATGCCCAAAAGCGGCCAAGGATAACAACTGCACAGGGTGCAAACGACCATATTATGGTGATGGTCAGAATTTTCCAGAATTTGAATATGCTCTCCTTGCCGCCCATAAAAGCCCAAGCCCGCGACCGTCTCGGTGGGATGCTCTAAAAGCTGCGCCTTAAACTCAGGGTCGCTCCACGCTTTGGCTACAACAAGTGCACCGTTTTGTGGACCAATCTTGGTCTCATAAGTGTCAATAATTTCGTCCAAGGCGGCAGGATCAATCAAACCCTTTTGCGTTAAAAGGGTCTCCAAGGCTTTCACGCGCAAAGCAGGGTCAGAGGGTAGTAAATGGTGGGGATGATCATGTGAATCATGTGGCATGAAGTGAGTGTTACGTCATAGAGGGAGCGCGTCAAGGTGCATTGCCCCTTGCCCCTGATAGAAAACTCTCTTAGGAAGCGCTTTAAATCTCAAAGCGGGGCCATATGGAAAACGTCGTTCTCACTATCCACCTATTGCTTGCATTAGCGCTTGTTGGCGTTGTTTTGCTACAACGTTCTGAGGGCGGTGGTTTAGGCATGGGCAGCGGCGGTGGCGGCGGTGATGGCATTATGTCGGGTCGCAGCGCTGCCTCTGCGCTTTCGAAAGTGACGTGGATTTTGGCAATTGCCTTTATCATCACCTCGCTAACGCTCACAGTGATTGCAGCACGCAACGCGGCAGGCACCTCAGTTCTTGATCGTGTCGGGGGAAGTTCAAATGAACAAAGTTTGACTCCAAGCTTGCCAGATACAGAAAGCCTCCTCCCTCCCAGTGAGGATGATACGGCTCCTTTATTGCCGAGCGCTGACTAGAGTCGTCATCTGCGTCCCCATACCATCTCTAGAGGGTATACTTAAGAGTGTTACACTATCTTGAGGCATGGTTGCAGAATCACGTCTATTGCTTTATCGGTTAAATCCCGTGGAGTTATTTGAAAACTCAACTCAAAACGATCATAAAAGGCTCGTATTGAGCCAACTTCATGGGAGCAGTCCTTACATTGGCTAAGTTCATTTTTATCACCGGCGGCGTTGTTTCATCTTTGGGCAAAGGACTTGCGGCCGCCGCGCTGGGCGCGCTGTTACAGGCACGCGGCTACTCGGTTAGACTACGCAAGCTTGATCCCTACCTCAATGTTGACCCTGGCACGATGAGTCCGTTTGAACACGGAGAGGTCTTTGTCACCGACGATGGCGCAGAAACCGATTTAGACCTCGGGCATTACGAGCGCTTTACAGGCGTGGCGGCACGGCAAACAGATTCTATTTCTTCGGGACGGATTTATTCGACCGTTTTGGAAAAGGAACGCCGCGGTGATTATTTGGGAAAAACCATTCAGGTGATTCCCCACGTGACGAACGAAATCAAAGATTTCATCGCAATCGGAGAAGATGAAGTTGACTTCATGCTCTGTGAAATTGGGGGGACCGTCGGCGATATTGAGGGGCTGCCCTTCTTTGAGGCCATTCGCCAATTTTCTCAAGACAAACCCCGCGGTCAGTGTATCTTTGTGCATCTGACCCTTTTGCCCTTTATAAAAGCCAGCGGAGAGCTGAAAACGAAACCGACACAGCATAGTGTAAAAGAGCTACGCTCAATTGGGTTGGCTCCCGATATATTGGTGTGCCGCTCTGAAGGTCCGATCCCAGAGAAAGAGCGTGAAAAACTCGCGCTATTTTGTAACGTACGCCCCGATAGCGTGATCGCAGCGCAGGATCTTGCCTCAATCTACGAAGCACCGTTGGCTTATCACAAAGAGGGTCTAGACCAAGCGGTGCTCGACGCCTTTCAGATTGCCCCCGCGCCAAGGCCAGATTTGAGCCGCTGGCTTGATGTCGCGGATCGTATTTACAAACCAGAGGGTGACATCAAAGTTGCGATAGTCGGCAAATACACTCAGCTCGAGGATGCCTATAAATCAATCGCAGAGGCACTGACCCACGGCGGTATGGCCAACCGTGTTCGTGTTAATGTAGAGTGGGTGGATGCCGAACTCTGTGAGCGCGAAGAAGTAGCCCGCTATCTGGAGGGCTTCCATGCGATTTTGGAGCCAGGAGGAATTGAGGCACGAGGGACAGCAGGCAAAATCAAAGCGGCCACCTATGCGCGTGAACATAAAATACCCTATCTTGGGATTTGCCTTGGCATGCAGATGGCGGTGATCGAAGCTGCACGTAACGTAATCGGCGTGAGCGATGCAGGCTCAGAAGAGTTTGACCACGAAGCGGGCGGCAAACGCTTTGAACCGGTTGTTTATCACTTAAAAGAATGGGTGCAGGGCAATCATAAGGTCTCAAGAAAGGTCTCCGACGACAAAGGCGGGACCATGCGCCTTGGTGCTTATGATGCACATCTTAGCGAAGGATCACGTGTTGCAGATGTCTACGGCACTTGCGCGATCGAGGAACGCCATCGTCACCGCTATGAAGTAGACATCAAATACAAAGCGAAATTGGAAAAGGCGGGCTTATCCTTTTCAGGAATGTCCCCCGATGGTCGTTTGCCAGAAATCGTCGAGTGGCGAGACCATCCTTGGTTTATCGGCGTTCAGTTTCATCCAGAGTTGAAATCAAAGCCTTTTGATCCGCACCCCTTGTTCAAGGATTTTGTACGCGCGGCCAAAGATATATCGAGACTAGTCTGACCTCAGACATGGTCTATAACTCAGATATATGGAGGCGGTAGAGAGGACAATGGCACTCGAAATATGAGGCATCTTCTGGGGCAAAGGCATAAGCTTTTGCAAACTTGAGAAATCGCTTCTTAATTCGGGTTGCCCATATCAAGTGATGGACCTCTCTAAGTCACGTAATTTTGTGATCGGATTTAAGGCGTACGCAACTGCCCTTGCCAGTCATAACAACGGCGCCTATCAAAGGGCAGATGATTTCCCTATAAAATCCCACGGGGAAATCTAATGAGTATTGCAGGCGATAAGGAAACATAATGTTCGGGACTTTTTTTAAAAACCTTCTCGATCCAGCGCCCGAGCCGCTGAACCCAGATGATGCTCGACTTGCCATTGCATCGCTTTTGGTGCGCGTAGCGCGATCAGACAACGACTACTCCGCAGCTGAGAAAGACAAAATTCTAAAGGTTCTTGCTGCACGCTATGATCTTGCAGATGACGAAGCGGCCGCGCTTTGTGCTGAAGCGGAAGCCGTGGAAAAAGAAGCACCAGACACAGTCCGTTTCACACGGGCCATAAAAGACGCGGTCGCGCATGAGGATCGGCTTCACATCGTAGAAGCCCTTTGGAAAGTGGCTCTGGCAGATGGTGAGCGGGACGTTGAGGAAGACGCACTTTTACGATTGGTTGCAAATCTTTTGGGCATCACAGACGTTGAAAGCGCTGCGGCTCGCAAGCGGATGGAGCAGCTTTGATTGCCACGCTTGCGATGTATGATCGCGTTGAGCTACGCGATGCAAACGATCTATATTGGCGCGAGATCCAGACCTCACTCGGCTATGGACCGCAGAGCTTGTCACGTACGGGAAACCTTTTTGCACAATGGTTTCATCAAGATCTCGTCTTGGGTCAGACCTGCGGCTTTCCCTTGCGCCATATTTTAAAAGACAGTGTTAAATATGTCGGCACCCCTAATTATGGGATAGAAGACTGTCCAGCAGGGTATTACAACAGCGTCATTATCAGCCACAAAGATCAAGGCCTAGAGGCTGCCATTTCGGGCACTTTTGCCTATAATGACCCGTTTTCGCAATCGGGTTGGGCCGCTCCAATGCGATATTTTGAAGAGTTCGGATATGTGCCAAGACATTTTTTGAAAACTGGCTCTCACGCTGCATCCGCGCGCGCTGTTTTCGAAAAACGAGCTGACATTGCAGCAATTGACGCCCTGACATTGCGCCTATTGCACCGGTATGACCCTTGGTCAGACGAGCTCTTTGTACTGGCAAAGACGCCAGCGACACCAGGGCTTCCCTACATTTGTGCGCCCCAATTTGACGCACCGCAGACAGCCTTGGCCTGCGAAGAGGCAATCAATACACTGCCAGCTGAAATAAGGGGCCAGCTTTCAATCAAATCCATCGAATACATACCAATCGAGCGCTATTTTGACGTGCCCGATACGATGGTCTGCCCCCCAAATAAACAAGACACTGGTACAACACCATAAGCTTTTGCTACACCTCACTGTAACGGTCGAGACCAAACATAAGAGAGCCACATGAAAATCGGAATTTTACAAACTGGACATGTTTCCGATAAAATGATCAGTGCAACAGGTGATTATGGCGAAATTTTCCGGCGTTTCCTACACCACGACGGCGTCGAGTTTGACACATATAGCGTCGTTGACATGGACTTTCCCTCAAGTGCCGATGCGGCGCAAGGTTGGCTCATCACAGGCTCCAAACACGGTGCTTATGACCCCCTGCCCTTTATCCCCAAACTCGAAGCTTTGGTGCGCGAAATTTATCAACGCCGCCAACCTTTGGTTGGAATTTGTTTCGGCCACCAGATCATTGCACAAGCCCTTGGGGGACGTGTTGAAAAGTTTTCTGGAGGCTGGTCCGTTGGGCATACGAGCTACACTTTAGAAGGACAACCTGTGTCATTGAATGCATGGCACCAAGATCAAGTGGTGCAGTGTCCATCTGAGGCGCATATCCTAGGTTCCAGCGATTTTTGCAAATATGCATTTTTAGGGTATGGCGATCATGTTTTTACTGTGCAAGCCCACCCTGAATTTAACAGCGATTTCATTCAAGGTTTGATCACATATAGGGCAAAAGGCATTGTGCCTGATCCCCTTTTAAACGAGGCGAGCGAAAAATTGGCGTTGCCAAACAACAATACACAGATGCGCGAACGTATCCTTAATCTCTTTCTGTCAGCGATGGTGAGCTCATGAGCACTTTGCAGGATCTTATGAAAAAACTTCCCGCGTCTGCGGTGCAATACCTTGAAGGACGCAAGCTCGATGAAGTGGAATGCATCCTCTCAGACCTGCCAGGCATTGCGCGCGGCAAAGCGGTCCCAGCTGCTAAATTTGCGCGGCAATCCTCTTTTTTCCTCCCTGATTCTATTTTTTTTCAAACGGTTACAGGTGATTGGAGCCCCTCAGACAATGAAGACGATTTCATTGAACGCGATATGACATTGGTGCCTGATTACTCGACCGCGACCGCCGCCCCTTGGACAGGGGATTGGACATTGCAAGTCATTCATGATGCCTTTGATCGCAAAGGGGAACCGATCCCCTATGCCCCTCGAAATGTTCTCAAAGCGGTGGTTGATTTATATCATCGCATTGGGTTGGAACCCGTCGTTGCCCCAGAAATGGAGTTTTTTCTTGTTGCGCGAAATGTCGATCCGGCTCAGCCGATAGAGGCCATGATTGGGCGCTCTGGTCGTCCTGCGGCGGCCCGCCAAGCCTATTCAATGACCGCCGTGGACGAATTTGGGGCCGTCATTGACGACATTTACGATTTTGCCGAAGCGCAAGGCTTTGAAATCGATGGCATCACACAAGAAGGCGGTGCAGGTCAGCTTGAGATCAACCTCAGACACGGTGATCCTGTCAAATTGGCAGATGAGGTTTTTTATTTTAAACGTCTCATTCGTGAGGCGGCGCTGCGCCATGACTGCTTTGCGACCTTTATGGCGAAACCAATTGAGAATGAACCAGGAAGCGCGATGCATATTCACCATTCGCTGCTGGATATTGAGACTGGGAAAAATGCATTCTCTGGACCACAAGGGGGCGAAACAGATTTGTTTTTCCACTTTATTGGAGGGCTTCAGACATATCTTCCCGCAGCAATTGCCCTGCAAGCGCCCTATGTGAATTCCTACCGCCGATACGTGAAAGACCTTGCTGCGCCAATTAATTTGGAATGGGCAAGGGATAATCGCACGTCAGGCATACGCATTCCAAACTCTGATCCAGAGGCAAAGCGGGTTGAAAACCGCATCGCGGGGATGGATTGCAACCCATATCTGGGGATCGCTGCGTCTCTGGCCTGTGGCTATCTTGGCATTCAACAAGAGCTACGTCCCTCAAAAAGTTACAAAGGGGATGCCTATGAGGGTGAAAACTCCATTCCCCGCCTCATGGGAGAAGCGCTTGATCTTTTTGATGCCGCCGATGAGCTGAGAGGAGTCTTAGGAGAAGAATTTTCACGAGTTTATTCCTCAATTAAGCGGGCCGAATATAACGAATTTTTGCAAGTCATCTCACCTTGGGAGCGTGAGCATCTTTTGCTAAACGTATGAACCTTCTTTACGAAAACGATCAAACAGGCGTCTATCCTCAGAGTTGGTATGCAGCCACGAGCGATGCTTTAGAGCCTTTTGCCCCTCTAAAGGGAAGCCAAACCAGCGATGTTTGTGTCGTGGGGGCGGGTTATACAGGACTGTCAGCAGCCCTTCATCTTGCAAAACTTGGATATTCCGTTTCAGTTTTAGAGGCACAACGGATCGGCTTTGGTGCATCGGGTCGAAATGGGGGGCAATTGGGATCAGGCCAGAGGGTCGAGCAAGATGAGCTGATTTCACGTCTCGGAGAGGGACACGCCAAACAGCTTTGGGACCTCGCGGAGCATAGTAAAGCACTCGTTCACTCTCTCATAGAGGCCCATCAGATTGACTGTTACGTCAAGCCTGGCATTGCTGAATTTGCGTTACGTGCGAAAGAAATGGACGAGCTGCATCGCTACGCCGACCTTTTGCA